>CAMZLL010000148.1 GCA_947311505.1 uncultured Cryomorphaceae bacterium | reverse complement strand
TATAACACTGAAAAAATCAGTTATAAAGACTAATCAAAGTTAAAAAACAAATTAATAACAGATAATATTATATATTTGGCAAAAAAATATAATATTATGACAAAAATAGCAATTTCATTACTCTCTTTTTTTATTTTTTTAAGTGTGTTTTCTCAAAACGACAACGACTTAATATGGGATGCACTATATAAAAATGACAGACAATCCGCTGCAAAGCTAGCGTCAAAGATTAAATTACAAGATGCAAGCATGGAGGAACTTATCCTTAAAGAGATTGCACAAATGCAAAACGGCATTTATAAAACCTCTCCCAAATTTATGGATTATTTTCTGCAACAAAAAAATGCAGAATATTTTCTATTTCCTTTATGGAAAGAAAACTACATATTCAAAGATTATTTATCTCAAGGGATAGACAAAAGTGTGTTAACCAATATTAAAAAAGTACGAACATTGCAGATGACAAATCCTACTGTGATTGGTAGTTTTACTTATTTGGATTACATCTCCAAAAGAGCATTGAACGATTTGAAAACCTATCGTATGCTCAACACTAAATTACATTCAATAACCAGCTGGCAATATTGTGGGGTGTTTGAAAATCTCAATAAAAGCGGTATGAATATCATCTATCCTCCAGAATATACACCCATTTCTCAGGAAGATTTTAATGCCAATAGTAATGGGTATGTGAATTGGTTTACCCCTAGTTATAATCTTACTACCTCCTATCAGTTTATGTCCAATTTTGCTGAATATGGAAGTGGAATAAATTATGCGCAAACCTTCTTTGAATTGGAAGAAGAGCAAACTTTATTATTTAAGCTTGGAATAGGAAGAGCTACTAAGTTATGGATAAACGATGTTTTGGTTTTTGAAGAAACCGAAAATCATATCACAGAGATGGATGCTCATATCATTAAAGTAAAAGTGCCTAAAGGTAATAACCGTATTCTGGTTAAGACCACTAATGATTCTTATTCGTACTTTATACTACGGGTTTTTGATGAAAATAATAATTTATTAGATCCAAAAACAATGGGGTTTTCATCTAGCTATTCTAGTTATAATAAAAGTAATAAAGAGGATCTTAATGTTGAAAAATTACCACAAGAGATAGAATATTTTATTTCTCAATTAGACCCAACTGAGTATTCTCAGCATTTGAAAGATTACCTTTTAATTAAAACCTATTTAAGAAACGAAAAAGAAAAAGAAGCCAAATTAATATTGACTAAGCTGATAAAAAAATACCCTACAAGTTCCATTCTGAATTTATTACTTGCAGAGTGTTTTCTTATTGAAAATGATCACACTAAAGCCAATGAGGTCGTTGAGAATGTAAAGAAACAAGATCCTGAAAACGTGGAAGTGTTGATTTCAGAATTAACAGATATTGATAAATTATTCGATATGCCAATTGAGCAGATGAACGAAGCCTTAGAGAAAATTGCATCTGCTACAGATTTAGAATTAATTAAAAAAAGCACAGAATTTTTAAAGTATTTAAGGAAAGAGGATAAAAAAGCTTTTAAAAAAGTACTAGACGATTTAGTAGAGCTATCCTTAGATCAGCAAAATGAACAATTAATTTCTTTATATGCTACCTTTTATGCAAAGTTATTCAATGACGAAAAGAAAACATTTAAACTATTATCCGATGTAAATAACAAGTACTTGAGTGTGAAAGCAAATAATGCTCTTGTTGATTTTTATTACCAACATAATGAACTCAATAAAGCAGTTGAATTAACAAAAAATTTCGCCAAAAGATACCCCGAAGAATTGACTTTTTTAAAGGATTTGATATTAATATTGCAAAATTTTGATCGTTATAAAGAATCAATGGAGTATATAAATGAAGGATTAAAAATGTCTCCATATTCATTTAAATTAATGAGTTATAAAGGAGATGCCTATTTGCAAATGGGGCAGGAGCAAAAAGCTTTGGATTGGTATAAGAAATCTTATTCTCACGATACAGGAAACGCTAGTTTGCGTAGAAAAATACATGACATTGAAAAAACTGAAGACCCTATTGATAAGCTCGTTAAAGAAGATTATTATCCTTATATAGCTGATGTTAGAGGTAAAATGAACACGGATATCAACTACGGATTAAATATATTGCACAACGAAAAAAATGTTCAGATATTTGAAGAAGGGGGCTATAAAACCCATTCTGTTTTCTTATATGAGATTACTTCTGAAGATGGAATAGAAAGTTTAAAAGAATATTCTCTTGGTTTGCGCTATGGATATAATATTATCAAATCAGAAATTGTAAAACCTGATGGAAGTATTGTGCCAGCAGAACGGTCAGGATCTGATTTTGTGTTCAACAACCTATCTATTGATGATGTTATTTTTATTGAATATGAAACTTTTACCAATAAAACAGGACGATTTTACAAAGATTATTACAATTATGCACAGCTAGAGTTTTTCTATCCTAATGCTAGTACAATATATAGAGTGGTTTTACCAAAAGGTAATACAATAAAATATGAAATGCCTAATGGGGATTTAAAACCTTCAATAAAAGATGATGGAGAATTTACAATCTATGAGTGGAAACGAGAAAATGATGGCAGAATATTAGCTAAACAAGAGAATTTTATGCCAGACTTAAATGATTTTGCGCTAGATGTAAGAGTAAGTACAATAAAAGATTGGAATGAAATAGCAACATGGTATTCTGATTTGGTGAGTTCTCAGATTCAATACAATAGCACTGTCAATGCCCTATACGATACGTTGTTTCCAAAAGGTGTATCAGGGATTTCAGAAACTGAAAGAGCTAAAACGATCTATTATTACATGATGAATAATCTAACCTATAGTTTTGTGAATTTTAAACAAAGTGGGTATGTACCGCAGAAGCCTTCGAAAACCATAAATTCAAAACTAGGTGATTGCAAAGATTTCTCAACATTGTTTTTTGCCTTGGCTAAAAAAGCTGAACTACAAGCAAATTTAGTATTGGTTTCTACAAGCAATTTGGGGAAAAAGTATTTAGTCTTACCCAGTAGGAATTTTAATCATTGTATCATTAAAGTGGTGTTGGACGGAAAAGATCAATACTTAGAGTTGACCGATAAATATTTACCATTCTTATCCAAACCAACTTCATTGATAGGTGCGCAAGCATTAGTTATTCCAGAATCAAGTGAAAATTTTGATGGAGGAGAGTTGTTCTCTCTATTTGATGGAATAAAAACAAATAATATTAGACAAGTAGATGTGAAATATACCATATCAAAAGATGATCAGTTGATAAATGTAACCAGTCGATCGCTAAACAATAACGCTTATTATAGAGAATTATTGGAACAAAAAAATTCAGAATTACTTGAAGAGGATATAGAGAAAGTATTTGAAAAGAACTCCAATTTAGACCTTACATTGATTGATTTTAACATTGTTAAAAATAAAATAGAAGATCCTGAGGTTATTTTTTCAGCTAATTTCACAGTTGATAAAGATATCAATCGTGTAGGGAAAATGAAATTATTGGAACTTCCTCAGTTTTCGTTAGCTTACACTCAAAGTATCATTAGCTTGGAGGAAAGAAAATATCCAATAAATTATTTAGATTATGAACGTAATAATAAATATATTTCAAACTATGAAATTGTGTTAACTGATGGGCAAGTTTTTGTAGAAACACCCGAAAACGTAGATTTATCCTACAAAAACCATCATTTTACTATTGAGTATGTTTTAAATGATGCTAAAAATCAATTAAAAGTTAATTTAGTAGCTAATGTAGATAGAGAAGATATTATGCCTGAGGAGTATTTGAATTATAAGAAATTCGTAAAAGAAGTAATAGAAGCTACAGAGGTATTGATAGGTTTTAAATAGGTTGTGATAAAACTCAGAATAGGTGTGTTTAGTCGGAAAAACTGTTTTATTAATATTTGGTGAATTAGAAAATGTAGCTGTTCAAATTGTTAATTTAAAAGGCACTATTCTATATGACAAGAAGCAAATTAAAATTGAGAACCTAGATATTGATGTGCGTTCATACGCAGGAAACTGAAAAAATAAAAAATCTAATTTATGGTTTTTCATTAACAGGAGAGGCAAACTCTTTGAGTTTTGATAAAAGTAACCCAGATTTCTCTGTGGAGAATAAATTGGGTTTTGAAGTTGGTGGAAGCTTATTTTTTAACTTTTCAGATCGATTTAAACTAAAATCAGGAATTGGTTTTTTAGTTAAAAAATATACATTTTTTGAAGACGGATTTATTCTTGGAACCGACCTTTTAACAGGGGGTGTATCTAGTTCCAAACTGATAATCAAAGCTAAATATGGAGAATTTTATATCCCATTATCTTTTCAGTTGTATCCTATAAAAGATTTTTTATTTTTCTCAATAGGTGGTGGTGCTCATTACCAATTTATGAATAAGACTGAAAGAGCATTTGTCAGTACTAATGATACTATTGATAAACTAAACGAAACTACAAGTAACGAAATGAATTATTCTATGCGAGTTGGTTTGGGGTATGATATGATGTGGGGTAAGAGGAGTCTATTAAGTATAGAGCCTTTTGTAAAGGCATACATAAAAACGCATATAGTTTCAAGTGCTTCTTTAATTAATTATGGACTAGAGATGTCGTTTTATTTTTAGGAAATAAAATCTACCCCCAAATAATCTTTAAAAGCACATTGTGGTTTAGTCCAAATTCATTAAATGTATCTAATACTTTAGTTTTAGTATAAAGAGCGTTGTAAGTCAGTTCTAAAGTGAATTTATCTTGAATTAAGTAGCGAACACCTAAGCCTGAACCGCCTCCATATCCGGCACCACCTATTTTAATGATGTAATAATTGGGTTGATTTGTAAATGCTTGATGCATGAAGTGCTGTCTTCCATTAATAACAAAATAATTCTTGCCAAATTTCATGCTATTAAAATTTCCTAAGAAAGGCATAAAGATTTCTATATTATTTTCAGAAAATAAACCTACCTGCAAACCTATATTTACGTTTAAACGTTGTTCTTCGCCAAATATAGGAATGTTTTCATACCTAAATTGTTGAACTGCTTGAGGGGATGGGTCGTCAACTTTTACTACAAATATATCTTGTGTTTTTAATTGAGCAAAATTTACCTCTCCATAAAAAGTCATACTTTCATCGATACGATATCCTATGGTTGCTCCATACTCAATACTCGGACGGTATTTCATTTCCGTAGGAACTTCAACGATTTCGTAGTTGTACTTAAAATAGTTGTCCAAATATTGCGTTCTGAAAAATGAATTGTTAAACAATCGTTCTACCCCAAAATTAACAGCAGGGTTAAAACCACTGTACAGCATTGCCGTTTTTTTATTTGCCAAGTAAGCTCCTCCGTTTACACCCAATAGTAGTTGAGCTTGAACATTAGTGACTAAGCCCCCTGTCAGAATAGACAGAGTAAGAAGTATTCTTTTCATTTTAGTAATTGATTAGGTCTAGTAATTGTTGTTCAAATCGCTGTTTGGGTAAGAAATTTTCTTCCAAATTTGCAGAAAATGGAATTGGTGTATCCATACTAGCACTTCTTTTAACAGGAGCATCAAGCGATTCAAAACAGTTTTCTGTAATCAATGCTGCTATTTCGCCTCCAATACCGCCTGTTAGGCAATCTTCGTGAAGAACAATGGCTCTGCCTGTTTTTCTAACAGAAGTAAAAATGGCATCTTCATCCAAAGGTAAAAGTGTTCTTAAGTCAATCAAGTCAGCTTCAATTTCAGGATGGTTTTCCAAAACTTCCTTTGCCCAATGTACTCCCATACCATAGGTTACAATTGATACTTGATTTCCTTCTTTTACGAGGTTCGCTTTTCCTATTTCTATTGAGAAATAGTCGTCATTTACTTCCCCAGAGATACTTCTATACAATCCTTTGTGCTCAAACACCATCACAGGATTAGGGTCTTCTATAGCTGCTATAAGCAATCCTTTTGCTTCATTAGGAGTAGATGGATAGACTATCTTTAGTCCTGGTGTGTGAAAAAACCACGCCTCATTACTTTGAGAGTGAAAAGGACCGGCCGCCATTCCAGCCCCGGTAGGCATTCGTATAACGACATCTGCATTTTCATTCCATCTCCAATGCAGTTTTGCCAAGTTGTTTACAATTTGGTTAAATCCACAAGTTACAAAATCCGCAAATTGCATTTCTACCATTGCTTTTTTTCCTTTCATAGATAGTCCAAGACCAGCACCAATGATTGCAGATTCACAAATAGGTGTATTTCGGACTCTACTTTTACCAAATGCTTCTACAAATCCTTCGGTTACTTTAAAAACTCCTCCATACTCTGCTATATCTTGCCCCATTAGTACTAGGTTGTCATTATGCTCCATTGCTTGTTTTAAGCCTTGCTGTATAGCATCAATAAAACGCAGTGTAGTCGTTTTTTTTGTAGTCGGTTCTATTATATTTGGGCTAGGTGCAAATAGGTCTGAATATTCACTTTTTGTATTTACTTCAATAATTTCTTCTGCATAAGCCATTTCCAAATGGTCAGCTATTAGTTTTTTTATTTCAATTTCTGTTTTGGTTATATCAGCTTCGGTCAGTACTTTTTCTGAGCGTAAAAAGTTTTCAAAATTTGTAACGGGATCTTTTACAGCCCATTTATCTTGAATTCCTTCGGGGTAATACTTGGTTCCAGATGCTTCTTCATGACCTCTCATCCTAAAGGTCATACATTCTAATAAAAAGGGTCTTGGTTTTTTAGCTTGTGAATGTTTTATTTTTTTGATGGTTTCATAGACTTCCAAAATATTGTTTCCATCTACTTGTACAGCCTCCATTCCATAGCCAATTCCTTTATCAATAAATTGTTTGCATCTAAATTGTTCGGCTGATGGAGTTGATAGTCCCCATTGATTATTCTCTACTAGAAATATTACTGGCAAATCCCAAACAGATGCCACGTTGAGAGCTTCGTGAAATTCTCCTTCGCTGGCTCCTCCATCTCCTGTAAAGGCTAATGTAGTGGACTTGTTGTCTTCTAGTAGGTTGCCCAATGCTATACCATCTGCTATGCTTAGTTGTGGTCCTAAATGAGAAATCATTCCGATAACATTGTATTCTTGTGTGCCAAAATGAAAACTACGGTCTCTACCTTTTGTAAACCCGCTTTTTTTTCCTTGAAATTGTGAAAATAATCTATTTAAGGGAATTTTACGAGAAGTAAAAACACCTAAATTTCGATGCATTGGCAAGATATATTCATCAGCATCTAATGCCATTGTAGCTCCTACAGATATAGCTTCTTGTCCTATTCCCGAAAACCATTTCGAAATCTTTCCCTGACGGAGAAGGATGAGCATTTTCTCTTCAATTAATCTGGGTAATTTTAGGTAATAATAAAGGTCTTTTAACTCTTCATTTGTGAAGCTTTTTCTGTCAAATGTTATCGGTGAAAGTTCTTTGGTTGTCATAAAGTAAATTGTGTATATAATTCAATATCAAATGTACTATTTATCAGTTAGAAAATTATTGTAACACCACAAAAAGTTATAAAAAAAGGTCTGAAGATTTTCTTCAGACCTTAACTATTTTGAATGATAGTTCTTTTTAGTTGATTGTAAAATTGATTGGAATTGTATATCGAACACTTACTTGTTTTCCTCTTTGTTCTCCAGGCTTCCATTTTGGCATGCCTTTTACCACTCTTAATGCTTCTTTGTCTAGCGTTTTGTGTTTTCCTTTTATAACTACTACATCTTTTATAGAGCCATCTTTGGATACTACAAATTGAACATAAACTTTTCCCTGAATACCATTATCCTGAGCCATTTGTGGGTAAACGATTTCGTTTCCTAAATATTCATACATTTTAGCAGCTCCACCAATAAATTCTGGCTGAACTTCTACGACATCAAATATTTCTTCTACCACGACCACTTCTTCTTCCTCTTCTTCTTCGTATTCTGGAACATCCAAAACGATGTCTTCATCCACTACTGAGTTATCAATTGTTTCTTCTTCATCAGAGTCTTCTTCTAATACTTCTACTTCGTCAGAAATAGGTGGTGGTGGCGGTGGTGGCGGTGGCGGTGGTGGCGGTGGGATGGACATGTCTAGTACAATTTCCTCAAATGTTTCTTGCATTTCTACATCATCTCCGATAGCAATGATTTGCTTTTTTACTGAGAATGCCGTAAATTCCATATAACACAATACTATTGCTACTGCTAATACCCCTCCAACTGAGAAAAATCCCATTCGAACTGATAATGCGTCAAGCGTTGCATTGCTACTTTTCTTTGGTTCCATAATTTGTTTGTTTATCTGTTTGTAAAATTAGTTAATTTATTTCGATTTTCAAAAGGGAATACCCTCCATTAACGAATTGGTTCATACCGTTAACTAATTAATTTGTTTTATTGTGCTTTTGAAAAGGCTTTTTCTCCCTGAATTTTTAAAAATAGAACAATTCCAAGTGCTACACCAAATGCATCTGCAACAAAATCTAACAACTCACCTGACCGATTGGGGATTAAGTAGTGTTGATAGATTTCAATAGTTCCTCCTAATTCTAGTCCAAAAGCAACCACTTTTACAAGTGCATCTTTTTTGGATAGTTTGGATTCATTATGATAACTTTTAGATAGTATATAAGCCCAAATGGTGTACAATATTAAATGCGCCCATTTATCTAGATTGGGAATGTTTAAAAAGTTTGGTTTGGGAATTTGACTACCAGGAATAGAACATATAATAAATATGAATACTGTCCAAAGTACTGCTTGCCAATGCGTTTTAAGCATGAAATTAACCTACTAATTCTTGGTAAGCTTCAGCAGACAAAAGCGTGTCTAATTCAGAAACGTCAGACATTTTAACTTTTATCATCCATCCAGAAACGTATGGATCTGTGTTTACGGATTCCGGAGCGTCTTCTAATCCTTCATTGAAAGCAATGATTTCGCCAGAAACTGGCATAAATAAATCAGAAACAGTTTTTACAGCTTCTACTGTTCCAAAAACCTCTTCTTTATCTAATTCTTCTCCTTCTGTTTCTATTTCAACATATACAATGTCTCCTAATTCGTTTTGAGCAAAGTCCGTAATTCCGATGGTTACCACATCGCCATCCACTTTTATCCATTCGTGATCTTTCGTGTATTTTAATTCTGCTGGTATATTCATTTTATTTTTTCCTTTTATTTATGCGAACTTAATAAAATGTTATCAATTACGTATTAAATTTTATAAAATTATTTTTAATACGTTTACTACCTTAGGAGGTTGATGTGACCGATTAGGTTAACTTCTTCTCCAGAAAATTTATCCTTCGCTTTTAA
Organism: uncultured Cryomorphaceae bacterium; assembly: GCA_947311505.1. Lineage (GTDB taxonomy): Bacteria > Bacteroidota > Bacteroidia > Flavobacteriales_D > Parvicellaceae > Parvicella. The sequence goes on along the minus strand of CAMZLL010000148.1, from coordinate 3,850 downwards.
TTTCCATACGTATGTGTCTTGTTGAACATCCGAATCTTTATATCTACCATCCCACGAATTATTCAAATTGTTGGTTTGATAAATCAATAATCCCCATCTGTCAAAAATCATAAATGTATAATCTTCTTCGGAAAAACCAAAGATAGCTGGTTTGAAAAAATCATTGATTCCATCTCCATCAGGTGTAAAAGTGTTGGGCACATATAGATTTGCTTTACCTTCTACGTTTACGGTTTGGCATGTGTCATCTTTGCATCCATATTGCGTGGTAACTTCTAAGCAAACGATATATGTTCCCTCGTCTTCGTTTGAAAAAGTATAGCTAGGGTTTACCTCTGTTGAATTAGATAAATTAGAAAAGTTCCAAAAATTATTATCATTTAAAAGTGAAGTATTGGTAAATTCAAAAATAGGATCGTAAATGGTTCTTGTTGTATAATCTATTGTGAAATCAGCAATTGGGTTTGGGTAAACGGTTATCAAAGCTAATTCTGTATCAGTGGAACTGCATCCCTGATTGCTTGTAGCGGTTAACGTTATATCAAAAGTTACATTTTGTAATGTATTATTATCATAACAGTGATTTGGGGCAACATCTAATGAGGTGTTGCCATCTCCAAAATTCCATAAATATGAGGTAATTGAACCAGAATTTACATGGCTATTATTCGTAAAATTAGGACACCAGGTTGTACATCCATCAGGATTAGGACTTGTAAAGTCAATAACAGGATTGGGATGTATGGTAACAGGAACTTGCACAGAGTTGGTGCAACTATTATTAGTAACAACATTGAGTGTAACCGTGTATGAACCATCTTGTGGGTAAATGTGCGAGGCGAATTGTCCATTCCCAGATGATGCAGGTGTGGTTCCATAATCCCAATTCCAAGCCGTTATATTATTTGTCGTGTATTGATTTGAAACAGAACTAAAATCAGTAAAAGTAGCTGCATTTCCGTCACAAACATCTGTAGCTAAAAATTGAGGATTTGGTGTTGGATAAATCTCTACTGGACTGTTAAATGTATTGAAACAATTATCTGTAGTAGTAACTGTTAAGCTGACATTAAAAACTCCTTCAAAATTATAAAGTTCAGTTGGGTTTTGAAGGTTAGAAGTGCCTCCATTTCCAAACTGCCAATTCCAAGCATTTATAGTTCCAGTAGAATTTTCTGTAAAAGTAACATTGTTCCCTTCACAAACGTTTTGTCCTGAAAAATTCGCTATTGGATTTGGGAAAATCGTAATGGTTTTTGTAGAATCATTAAAACAGCCATCAGTAGTTTCTACGTATAAATTAATATCATAAGAACCGGCAGATGGATAGGTGTAACTCGTATTGGGACCTGAGAAATCAATAGTTCCATTATTATTAAAATCATATTTCCATTGATTGATTGTTGAACCATTGCCGTTAGATGCGTCTGTAAAATTAACAGCAACACCATCGCAAACGTCAGCGAAATTAAAATTGGCTAATGGATTGTTAAACATTTCAACAGGAATTGTGATATTAGCAATGCAGCCACTATCACTGGTAGCGGTCAATGTGGTATTATAAATACCTGGTGTAGTATAAGTATAAGAAGCGTCTTCTGTGTTTGCAGTACCAGTCATATCTCCAAAATCCCAAAGCCAATTGGTAATACTACCGGTTAAAATAGTAGAGGAGTTGGTGAAGTTAATTACTTCCCCATCACATACGTCTATATGTGTGAAATTGGCGTTGGGTACTGGGTTAACCACCACAGGAAGCGTTATCGAATTTGAACATCCACCTGCTGATGTTACGGTAAGTGTTGCATTGAACGTTCCTGCCGAACTATATCCGTTTGTTGGATTTTGCGTAGTGTTATCGATGCTTCCATTGGAGGTAAAGTCCCAATCCCAATTTGTAATAGAACCTATACTTATAGAGGACGTATCGGTAAATTGCGTAACAGTTCCTTCACATTCATACGAACTTGTAAATCCAGCAATGGGAGAGTCTTCTACAGTAACAGTGTGGACTATAGTGTCATAGCAACCTCCTTGCCCCGGTATTATAAAGCCTGAAATAAGTTTCACGTTATAAACTCCTGTATCTGCATATTGATAAGTATGATTTTGTATAGTAGGATTTGTAGAACCATCATCCATATTCCAATCCCAATAGTCAATAGCTGTACCATTGCTTGTTATGGAGTTGTCAGTAAAGTTGATGTCTTCACCCAAGCAAATTGTAGTGGGGTTGGCAGTGAATGCAGTAGTAGGGAATTCAGGAACACTTACAATATTAGCAGTAAGCGTAACAGAACAAGAAGAGCCTTGTACCGGAGTAACTTGCACAGAATAGTTTCCTGCTTGACTAGCAGCTATGTTTTGTGTAGTAGCACCTGTGTTCCATAAATAACTTTGAGCCCCAGCTGGTGCAGAAAGTGTTAGCTGGTCATTGCCACAAAGTAATGTGCCAGGTGGTATTAGTTCTAAAGGAGCGCATTCTGCATCTACATAAGCATATCCGTAATGCCCACCTTGATTACAATCTCCAGATATAAATTCTATAGTTACGTTTTGTCCGATATAGGTGTCTAATGGAACGAATACTGTTGACCAATTTTTATAAAAACCACCACTATAAGAATTCCATCCGTTACCAAGATTAGAACTGGCGACCACGGTATAATCACCACAAACTATTGATGCTCCATTTTGATCGTACACATTCACTTTAAAAAAAGGTTTTTCGCCTTGGGTATGACCTCCCGGATCTTGAAGTACGACCGCATAACTATAGGTGAAAACTGCATTGGCATTCGATACTAAAAAGGTTTGACGTATGCTGGCAGCATTATATCCTGTTCCTGTACCGTCTCCTAGTCTAAGAGAAAAAGCTCCTCCGTTTGGGTTGGTGGTTGGAATACCGCAAACCGCATCTATTCCTGGTCCCATAATGGTATGATGTGCACCTGGGGTAAATATTTGATTTGTATTTGTTATCACAGCAGGTGCTCCATTTACTTTTCCTTCGTACATTTCCCAGCCAGTAAGATCTCCTGTTTCAAAATCCATGTTATTACAAGGGTCTCCTGCAGCTCTATTAGTCATTATTGGTGGAGAAGGGGGAGAGGGTATAGTAAGGTCTGTTAAGTCTAGTTGTGTTAAGTTATTAGATATTTGACCAAAGAAAAATTGCTCAATAGTGTCAAAACTAAAATTATGATTTGCATACTTTATGATTAATTCGCTAAATAAGTTATCTATAAAAGATCTGTTTTTAACTTTGAAAATAAAAGGTGTCGTTCCATATTGGTTTAATAGTCTGTCAGCAACAATATTACTAGAATAAAATACTTTAATAGCGTGTTCTGCATTAATAGTTCGAGTTTCTGCAGTTTGTTGAGAAAACAACATTGAGGTACTACAAAAAGAAAGAATTATAAATAGTAATAGGTGTAATGGTTTCATAAAATTAGTTTTAATGTTGAGCTATTAATCAAACGATACAAAAAATAAAAGTTGCCTAAAGATATAAAAATAATCCGGGAATTACCTGCATTCATCAGATAAAACTGTTACTTTATAAAGAAGATTTATTATTTTAAGTTTTTTTATTGGCGTTTAGAATCTTAGAATAAGACCATTTCAGAAGTTCATTTTTTGATTAAAAGTTAATCTATTTCATAAGAATCCCACTCTTCTTGATACCAGTTTAAGAGACTGTCGTTTTTAGAATAGATATCCATATAGGTTCTTAAATTGCCCAAGCTATCACCTGTAGAGGTGAGATAGCCTATATGAATTTCGTATTTTTCTTTTGGGGTGTAAGATTTTGTACGTAAGGTTTTCTTTATTGAATCAAGCCCTG
>CAMZLL010000147.1 GCA_947311505.1 uncultured Cryomorphaceae bacterium | reverse complement strand
TTTTAGCTAGATCCTTTTCTTTCTTTATTAACGATTTTATTGCGTTAAAAAGTATTAGCAACTTTTTCCCACCAGCGTCTAAGTCTTTTTTCTTTTTATCAGCAATATCAATACTTGTAAAATAAAGAGTTATCGCATTTTCAAACTCACGTGAGTTTACAGCTGAATCCAATATGTTATCTATATTAGATCTATGTAATTCAATGACTCCTTTAGCACTTTGATCCAACCTATTACTCAGAAACCCTCTTCGTTGCGCTATATGATATAAAGCTCTACCTACTTCAATTTTATTAATTTTCTTTCGACTTGCTTTATCTCTAAAGTAATAAGGATGCTTATTCTTCTCGTCATCCGTTTTTAGCCAGTTCAAAAACTCCTCGTTATTTGGGTATGTCTTAAATCCTGATTTTTTCCACGCAATCACTTCTTCCGCAGTTAAAGGACACATTCCGTTTTTTGACAACACCAAGAGCGTCTTATACTTACGTAGTTTTCTTCGAAACTTTAACCGCCTCGCACTTCTATACGCTGTTCGTTCTGCTGCGCGAGAGATCTCTTTGCCTTTTTCTTTCTTCACTCCTTCAGAGAAAATCACAACTCCTTTATCCAGAAGTTTTGTCGAAGTATTCTTCTCATCATCTACCAGCGCCCATCCAATGGAATTGGTACCTAGGTCTAATCCTAAAATCTTTGTCATACGTATAAATTATAAGGGTGTAGGTGGGAGCTAAACCGCAATTAGATGCTAAAGATATATATAGTGACTTACATAATCAAATAATTAAGGGGGTAAATTTAGTTTAACCAAATTTATGCTAAAATAATTTTTATTTTCAGTTTTTTTAATCTACTTTTGAGATGTGAAAAAATTACACTAATCTTTAATCTTATCACAATAAGGCTATATGCCGTAGATGAAAATCTTTAGCTCTGCTTCGGTGGAGCTTTTTTATGTCTAAATTTTTCAGATATACAACCGCTCTTTGAGATAATGAAGAAGTTATTATAATTGGGACTTCCACAAAACAAACGTCTAACTGTGCAACGATCTTGTGCCATAATTGGACTATTTTATATTGGTTAATGATGTGAATACGGGATAAAAAAGCAATCATAAAAAATCCTTTAATTCAACAAAGAATTAAAGGATTTTAATAAGAGGAAGCTATCCGCTCAACCCAAGTATTGGTTTGAGAATATAGAATGCGATGTCACGAAGTCTGTCTAAAACAATGTTTCGGCAAATTCTAAATCAATCTGTTTCTTTATTAAATCTACATGACTTACAACTACATCTACTTCCGAACCCAAATGGTATTTAATCGGGTTGGAATTAGAAACCAGCATCTTCGTTCTAGAATCTAAATAATATCCCGTAGGAAAATGCGATAAATGCACCAATCCTTCGCAGTTGTTTTCTGCCATTTCCACAAAAACACCCCAGCTTGTAACACCTGTGATTTTTCCAGAGTAGGTCTCTCCGATTTTGTCTTGCATGTATTTTACTTGCATGTACTTAGTTGATTCTCTTTCTGCCTCAACTGCGCTCTTTTCAGTTCCCGAAATATGTTTGCACCACGCTTCTAAAGATTTATTGTCCTCAAATGTTTTTCCACTTAACTTAGCAAAAAGAATTCGGTGCACCAACAAATCTGCATATCTTCGAATAGGTGAGGTAAAATGCCCGTAGTAATCAAACGCGAGTCCATAATGCCCATAATTATCTGTGGTGTACACGGCTTTTGACATAGATCTAATAACCATTGGTCCAATGATTTTTAATTCATCCTTTTCTTTAGCTTTTTGCATAACTTCATTGAGCGAGTATGCTATTGGCTTATCCTTGTACATTTTAATACTGTATCCAAATTCTGCTAAGAATATCTTCAAATCAGATATCTTTTCTTCATTGGGTTCGTCATGAACTCTATATACAAACGGAACTACTTTTTTATTCGGTTCTTGCTTTCCTACGAATGTCGCTACCTTTCTATTAGCCAGTAGCATGTATTCTTCTATGAGTTTGTTTGCATCTTTAGATATTTTAATTTTGATGCCTATCGGATTTCCTTTTTCATCTAAATCAAAACGAACTTCCTGCGACTCTACATTCAAAGCACCTTTTTCAAGTCGCTTTCCTCTAAGGATTTTAGCAATACTATCCATTTTAAGAATTACAGGGCTAAATTTCTCATCTTTAACCGTTCCTTCAATGATTTCTTGAGCTTGCTCATAGGCAAATCTTTTGTCAGAATAAATAATTGTTTTTCCAAACCATTCATTCAAAACCTCACCTTTATCAGTCATTTCAAAAACCGCAGAAAAGGTTAGTTTAGTCTCGTTAGGTCTAAGACTGCAAAGCTTGTTTGACAATACCTCAGGCAACATAGGTATAACCCGATCTACCAAATACACCGAGTTTCCTCTGTTGTACGCTTCTACATCGAGGGGGGTTTTTGGTTGTACGTAGTGACTTACATCTGCAATGTGTATTCCTATCTCATAATTTCCATTGTCTAGTTCTTTGTATGATAGTGCATCGTCAAAATCCTTGGCATCTGCAGGGTCAATAGTGAAAGTAAGCGTGTCTCTAAAGTCTCTTCTGTCCTTAAGTATCGCATCGTAATTAGGCTCTTGGATTGCGTCAGCATCTCGTTCTACACCTTCTGGAAATTTCGTTGGAAATCCTTTTTCAGCAAGAATAACATTCATGTCCACATCCATAGTCCCCGGCATTCCGAGTCGTTCAACTACAGCTCCGAATGGGCTTTTGTTTCTCGTTGGCCAAGTCAAAAACTTGATTTTCACTTTCTCCCCATCTCTAGCACCTTTTAGATGTCCTTTGTCAATATAGAAATCAACCGGCATTCGAGAGTCTTCTGGTCTTACAAAAACGGTATGCTTTTGTTTATCTACAGTTCCTACAAATTCTGTCTTTGCTCGTTCTATTACCTCAATAACTTCACCTTCTACTTTTCCAGAATGCTTAAATAAATGTACTTTAACAGTATCTTTTTGAAAGGCTCGCCCCGTATTTTTTTGATGAATATACACATCGTCATCTTCGCCTTCTACAATTAAGTATGCCGCACCTCTTTGGTTAAAATCAATGATTCCAATGACTTCATTTTTCACTTCATTCAATCTATATACACCTCTTTGCACATTGGAGAGCAAATCATGTTGAGCTAATTCTTGTAAAATGTCATGTATGAGTATGCGCTCAGATTTGTCATTGACATGCAGTCTTGCAGCTATTTGTTTGTGATTAAAAGTTTTTCCCGGTTCGTCTTTGAACACGTTCAATACTTTTTTTGATAATTTATACTTCAGTTTTGAAGCCGGCTTTTTTTTCTTTGCCATGTAATTTTGTTATTTGTTAATTTTCCGAATCATTAGTGTTTTAAAATGATATTTATCAGGTTATAAAACTGCTTTTTTAGATTCGATTGATAGGTTTATTTATTTTTATTATATTTGTTGGCAACCCGTTAGGAGCTTGCACGTACTAAAGGTAATATTAAGTTAGATATATGAAATCAATTTTATTTATATTTTTTATTTT
>CAMZLL010000146.1 GCA_947311505.1 uncultured Cryomorphaceae bacterium | reverse complement strand
TGTCTTGAAGCTAGAACCACATATTATTTCATCTGAACACGATCATTTTTCTCTACAGCGTTCTTGTGCTATAGTTTCTTTTTCCCCTTTTAATGCATTTATTTTTAAAAATTTAAATTCTTTTTCTAAGATATCCAAGATATAAAGGTTTTTTTTGCTTCAAGAAGATTCTATCTTTATTTTTATAGAATGTATTTTTTCATAAATATTAGAAAAAAACAGTTTCTTTTCTGCTAAAGTAGTATTATTATAGAGAACTCTTAAATACGTTGTATATATAATTTTTTGTACTCTTTGATGAAGCGCTTTATATCCTTGGATACATTGTTTTTTATTCTTAGCATCAGCACAAGCGTGTACCGCAGCCCCTCTATGAAAAGGAGATGCTTCAGAGTATTTTGCTCATACAAAAGAAAAAAGAAAGGAAGATAATACTATAAATAAAAATAATTTTTTCATATACTCTATTGCAAAAAAAATAAAAAACTAATTCTAAAAAGATAAGAACACTATACTCATTAAAAAGTTTTTTTCAAATAAAAAAACCCTCTCTAGAAAGAGAGGGTTTAAAACATAAAGTTTTATATCACTATATGTACAAAGATAAGATTATCCTTCTACCTGTATAGTAACAGCACTTGGTACTTCGTCAACTCCTATACGAGCTTCTGTCAATGCAGAACCTAAGTTCGCTCCATCATCAGTAAACTCTATAGTAGATCCAGCATCAAGATCTTTCATTTCTACTTTAACAGAAACAGTTGTTCCGGTTGCAGCAGCTAAATCTCCTCTAACAAGGTAATAAGCTGTTTGTCCAGACTGAATATTTTTAACAGTTTCTGGTTGAGCTGAAAGGTCAAACTCTCCACCCGCCTCAGCAAATTCTGCGCTTGTTATATCGATTCTCTTCAAGAAAAGATTTGTAACAGCAGCAGCAGGATAAGTGAATTTAAGTTTATTTAATACAAGATCCAAAGCAGAACCATTTGTATTGTTTGTATTAGCCCATGTATCAGCTGTTACTTTCAAGATAGCAATATCTTGATGAGTACCAGGAGATGCAGTTGTACTTACTGTGTATCCATTTGAAGAAGTTACAAATTCTAGATTTGAAATTCTTACAGGAACGATAGAAGAAACAACAGATGGTCCAGCAACTACTGGAGCAGTAATGTCATCACCAGAATCAACACCTTTCGCATCAATAGTAGCGATATTCAAAGTAAATGTTACATCGTCTGTAGGGTTACCGTTGTATCCATCACCCATAGTTTTAGCAACTATTTTTAAGTATAAGTTTGTAGAACCTTCAGCAACAGTATAGTTAAGGTTGTTCAATGAAATTGTAGAACCAGCAACTATTTTTCTGTAAAGTTCTGTAGTTTTATCGTTATCATAAAGAACAACTTCTGTAACGGCTGTTGTAAATGCAGCAACTCCAGCACCACCTATAGTGATAGTAGCGTCTTCGATTTCTATAGCTTCGTCTTGAGCAGTAAGTTCGAAACTTGCTACAAAATCAGATTCATTTCCACCAAGAACATATGTTTTGTTGTTTGATATTTCTGTGTCATTATTATCAATAACACCTGTAAGATTACCAGAAGCCTTAATAAGAATAGATCTTGTAGAATCAATTTTATTTGCTCCAGAATCTATAGCAGTAGCTGTAGCAGCATTTTTAACTACAAGAGAATCATTATCATCATCATCAGCCTGTACATCTGTCAATACAACATTGATACTATTTCCTACATTAGTTTGATCATCAGATACATCTACAGTAAGAAGATATTTCTGAGTAGAAGCAACAGGAACAGTTGTTGTTCCAAAGTCATCAAAAGTGATAACTCCAGCATTAATATCGAAACCTCCTTGTTCTTCTAGAAGCTCCCATCCATTTGCAGTTTGTTTCCAAAGTCTAATAGCAGTTACATGAGCAGTATTAAAATTACCTAATCCACCGTCAGCAAAAGTAAAGCTATCTACATCAGCAAGAGATACATCATCTGTATCAAGTGTAAACATTGCAACATCTACATTTGTAGCACCAACAACAACATCAACACCAGCAAGATCAATAGCATTAACTTCTAAAGTAGAATCTACCAACTGCACAGAATCAAAAGTAATAGAAGAAGGAACAATATCAGTAACTACTGTATCATCTGACGCCTCAATCATTTCCCATCCTGCTGCAGCATTTGTTCCAAGAGTAACCTTGAATGTTTTACCAAGATCAGCAGAAGCAAAAGTATTGACTGTATCTACAATCAGTTGAACATTTACATCACCAGCATCAGGAAAGAATATTCCCATATCTGTATCAGCATATGACAATGATGTAGTAGTATTTATTCCTAAATCAAGATCATATGTAGTAGAAGAACCATCAATAGTTACTTTCATTTCTACATTATCAAACAATTGATCCATAGGAACTGTAAATGCTGAAGATGCAGCAAATACAAATTCAATATCTTCTAGAGATAAATCTTTCCCAGCATTAACATGAAGATCAAAATCAGCAACTACAAGATCATTTTTATCTTCTCTTATTTCATCTACAGTTAAGTGATTTTCAGAAAGAGTAACCTCTCCAGCATTGATAGTAAACATTTGTGTTCCATAAGTAGTAACATCAACAGCAAGACCGTATCCATAGTCACTATCTGTTCCTAGAACATAAATAGATTTATCAATAACAAAAGAGATTTTATCTCCAGCACCATCTACTACATCAGCATACAACTTAAAGTCTTCTGTGTTTCCATCTTGAATAGTCAATGGAGCATCAAAAACTAAAGTAAGATATTTACCATTTGTAGATGCTGTTGTAGCGACAACATTTCCATCATGCTTTAACACAAAGTTTGCCAAATCATCATCAGCATTCTTTTTGTCGTCTTTCAAAGTAACTTGAGAAATATATACATCAGCATTTGCTGCAGAGTTGTTTTCTATAGTAAACTTAGCAACTTCTACTCCTGTATTTCCAAGTTCTACATCTGAAACACTTCCATCTCTTTTAACTTTAACAGAAGCAGCAGAAACACCAGCAACCTCAAATGTATTTGCAGTAATACGTGAAATAGAATCACTATTTACTTCAATAAGATTAATAGCAAATTCTTCATTACTACTTGCAGCAGGATCAACAGTTACAACTACTTCAATAGAAACAGTTTCACCAGCAGCTACATTAACCTTTGGGTTAAATGTAAGAAGAGCTTCATTGTCACTATTAAATCCTTTTGTTTTAGATACAGCCTCTCCATTTACGAAGATAGTAGCATCTTTAACAGGATCATTACCAAGACCAGTTCTTTCTAATTTAACTGAATTCAACATAGCAGCACCATCAGCAGTTACATCAAATGTAGCTACAGTAAGAGCAGCACCTTTTGGTACTACAGCACCAGCAGGAGTAGTAGGACTCAATACAGCAGAAAGATTACCGTTTGTATTTCCCGTGTCTGTACCTGTATCTGTATCAGTACCTGTATCAGTGTCTGTATCAGTATCAGTATCTGTATCTGTATCTGTATTATCATCACTGAATAGATCCTCAAGAATATCTGACAATGAAGTGTCATCGTCTGTACATTCAGGATTTTCTACTCTAGCTCTATATTGAATCAAAAGATTAACATATCTAGTCATAGACGCATTTAATGCATATTCGCTAGTATCTTTTACAAGACCTAGAGCTTTCATAGCACTAACGTGGTTTGTATACCAGTTTACACCATCTTCTGTAGGAGCTTCTTCTCCAGCAGCAGCTGAAAGAGCTCTAGACATAATAGTTAATAATTCAGCTTTTGTAGCAGGAGCTTTAGGATCAAACATCCCTCCGTGTCCTTTTACAAGACCCATTTCACAAGCAGCTACAATAGCGCTTTGTAATGTAGGATCAGCATCATCAATATCAGAAAAAGAACAATCCATAGAAGAGTCTCTTTCTATACAAAGATTTGTAGCAGCATAAGCAGCCATAAATTTAGCAAGATGTTCTCTAAGAACAGTCCCCATAGGATTAAAGTCACCCTCATTGTCGTACCTTGTTAGACCATTATCATAGGCCCAATCAATAGCACTTGTAAATTCTGCATCATTCATTGAAGCAGCATTAGCGTTAAGTCCGAAGAACCCCGTAGCCAAAACAGCAACAACTCATCCAATCATAAGTTTTTTCAAATTCATAATAAATGAATAAAAAAATAAAAAAGAATTTTAGTTGGTTATCTATCAACCATAGAGGGACAATGAAGATCACTTATGAATCACACATATAAAGTAAAGTATAGAAACATAAACACCAAACACATGTCACCACGACAAAGAGAATCTTGCGCTTGTTCACTAAACAAACAATACACATCATCCTTTATCTCTATCTGTTAATGATAACACCATATCAACCAAAAATACCCGCGATCTTTGTATCGATATGAAATGAAGAAGGAAAAACTCCCTTACGCATACAATTGTATCTATTTTTATCTCTAAAACAAGACAACAACCATATTTATAAAGATTTTTCTTTCTACAACCAGTCATCGTAAAACTCAATGTTTCACTGCGACTCTACCCCATATACGGAAGAATAGACATTTTGTGACAAAAAAAGTCCTTGTCATATAAAAAAAGAATGATACTATATAATTTTTAAAAATTAATATCTTTTTCTCTTGCTAATGATTCATTCTTATTTATCAATTATTCATCATACAAAGGGTATGGTGTAATGGTAGCACGACAGCCTCCGAAGCTGTTAGTCTTGGTTCAAATCCAAGTATCCTTGAACAAATAATTTTTATATAAATATAATGTTATTTTTTTATCCTTGTTTTATTTTTTTTCTTACTATTCGATAAAAAAACAACACTATAAACAAGATAAAAAATCTAACAGACATAGACATCACCTGAATATATATGCCGACACTTGTTGACCACGATGCAATCAAATAGACGGTTTCTAATAACCAAACCTCGACAATATGTAGTGGCAACCGAGACAAGTATTGACCAAACAAACTACTTAATAATCAAAACAACATCATCACAGGAACAAAAGGAATCACTATCATGTTTCCTAAAAGACTTGTAATATTCATTATGCCTGTAAAAAATATCAATATCGGGAATACTCACAAATTTGCTCACAACGTGGGAAGAAAATATTTTTGTAATACTTGTTGTGGAAAGTTTCGCCAATCATGTCCTCGAGAACAAGTGAGTTTCTGAAAGGTTATAATCCCCACAAGAGCACCAAAACTCAACAAAAAACCCATATCATACAAAAAAACGAAAGGATTCAAAAGCAACATAATAACCCACGCATAACTCATCAATCTTCGCACAGAAACCAATCTTCCACTAAAAAGTGCAACCATAGTTAATCATCACATAAGTAGTGCCCTCAAGACACTACTATCTAGACCACAAAGTAAACCATAAAACAATAACCCAAACAAAATAATTACCAATCTTACATAATAAGGTAAGAAAAAAAGCAAAACATGTAACAAAAGAACCAACATAACCATGTTCCCCCCACTTACTGCTATAATATGAACCAACCCAGAATCTATAAATGTTTGATATGATTTTTTTGGAATACCTGACCTATCACCAAGTAGTAAACCACGAAGCAATCATCAAATATTATTTTTTCAAAAATTTTTATCAATTTTTCAAAACACCCATTTTCTTGTTTTTAAAACAGTCTCATGAAAAATAAATCAAATTATATCTATAGATCATAACGAAAAATGTTTATTTCATTTATTGTTTAACAAAATACAATTCGCTCTTTCTATAACGCCACGATATCATTTCATATAAAGCCACCTATTATAATCAAATTCTCCCCTCAACAATAAAGGGGGGTCAACATCATGACCCCGTTTTTTAAAAAAAGAAATATTTTTTCCTTCATAAAAAACCTCCCTTTTTTTCCCAACAACCCGAACGTTCGCTCAAAGAAAAATCTCTTCTTTTTTTCATTTTAGTATTCGTTTTCATTCACTGTCTTCATAAAGATATGAATCTGCTCATTGAAAATTTACTACACGACCACTTCCTATATAATTGGTATATTTTTCCCATGCAATTTTTGTATTATTTAAAGCGTTAGTGTTTTTTGTTGTATAGAAAACTATACTGATTCCTGCAAAAAAAAATCACAGAAAAACAAAAATACCAACTTTTCGCGAAATTTTCGTAAAAATATAAAGTATTCATAAAAGAAAAAGAGAAAAAATACTCACTAAAAAACTAAATCCTCGGTTTTGTCGAAGAGTTTGTATTCATATAAATAAAGTAAAGCTTCAAAGAAAATATTTCATAATATAAATACTAAACAAAAAACATACTAAGTTGTTCTGTTTATCATATAATAGTAAATTCATTTACAAAACAAAAGTATTATTATATCAATTTATTTAGGGAAACATCTTTATTTAAAAGATAATAAGAACTTATATACATATCTTTCTCTTGTCAAAACTCTAAGGTAATTCACTATAATTAAACGTTTTGTCTAAAATAATCTTTTTTATCTTCTCTTGATATATTACGGCATTAAAAGGAACATCAAAATATTGAGCAACTAAAAGTACATGCAACCTTGCTGCCAAAACAAATTTAGCATTTTTCAAAAAACTAATATTTTCTAAAAGCCCCTTTTCTGTTCGATTATAAAACTTTAGTCCTGGAATTATTTTTTTTACATCACCAAAGAGCAAATCGTCGCTACCTATAGCAGCAGGGAAATATATATATACAGCATTTGGGTAACTTTTTACAATCTGTCTACAGGTGTCTACAACCTCTTTGTTTCGCAAGTATTTATTGATATTTATGATAATGTAATTCTTTTTTTTTGTTTCTTCTTTTTTTTGTTTTTTAGAAGAAATCGTTTCTTTATTTTTTGAAAATAAATATTTTCCTTTTTGTAAAAAATCTAATACATCATAAGCAAAATCTTTTTCTAAAAAAATCTTGTTAGATGAAATATATTTTTCTGCTATAGCATATGATCATTTATCTCTTATTCTTACTTTTTTTGCGCGACCAATCAATTGTTTATAAAGAAAATTGGTTCCTATATTTTTTTCTGTCCCTAATCATCCTAATATAATAAAGTTTTTTTTTCGAATAATTTTCCAAAACCCCAATAAATAATTCCATCCATTGTAAGGAAAAGGTCTCGCATCAGTAAAAACCTCTCCTCATCAAAATACATATAACATGTTCTTTTTTCAAAGAATATTTTCACCCCTCTCTACACAAATAATTTTGTCTACATGTGTCAGTTTTACAGATTTTTTACAATTATATAACCGCTTGTTGAGCCACTCTTTGTTGCCAGATTCAATATAAAGAATATTATATTTATAGTTTTTTCAAAGCCAATCAATTAATCATAAAAGAAGCAGTTCATCTCATCGATTTTTGTATCAATAGTATCACTTGAGGTATATATTCATAAGTATTTTATTAAAAGATTTAAAATTAGAAAAAACTTATTTTTTACAGAAATCAAATCAGATATTTTTCTATGTTCTTTCTTTTTCTTTAAGATTATCCAAAAATATTTCTATAGTTTTTTCTGTTTCTTCGAAAAGTTTTGGATAGATAGTTTCTATTCATATTTCTTCCAAAGGAATTTTGTTACGAAGTTGTATTCTTGCAGCGACTGATATATCTTCTGTTTTAAATGGAATTCATGCATATGAGCTTATATATTGATGTTTTTTTAGAAGAGTTGAGAGGTTTTTATATATCTGATCATATTCAGAAAATATTGTTTGATAATATAGTGGTCATCGATTTGTTTTTAGTTCATTGATTATAAGACGTGAAAATCATTTGTGTAAATTCATTTGTTTCTTATACCGGCTCGAAAGATTTTTTTGTTTTTTTAATTTATATTGTTCTTTAATTAAATTTTTCTTTGCTTTGTTTTTGTCTTTTTTTCTTTTCTTTTTCTCTAAAAAAAGTTTTTTCTTTTCTTTTTCTAGACGTTTCTTATATTTATTTTCCTTTTTTCATCGAGCTTTTTGAAAACGTAAAAGTTTTTTTTCTATAGAAACATATTTTCTTGCTTGTTTTTTTCGTTCTTTTATATTAGTATTCGTATACTTTAATTTTTTACAAAGAATTTCTTCTTTTTTATATTCTATACAAACAGATTCCTTTCAGAGACGAAGCTTTAATTTTCCTAAAATATCAAAATTTTCTATGGTATCTAAAATAGATTTTTTGTTTTCTTTTTCTAATGATAATCATTCAAAAAATCGTTCATTATCTCATGCTTTAGGATAACAAAAGGTATCAAAAATCTTTTTCTTTGTTTGTAAAGAAAGGCAAGTTGGCCTGTTTGTAAGTCAAAGTGAGCCTATCACCTTTCCTGTTCCTCAGGCATTAATTTTTATTCATTTTGGAAGTTTTTTTTTCGATCTTCCATTAAAAGTATATATTTCATCTAGAAGTACATCTTCAGTTCCCAGGTTTTCTAAAAGTAATATTTCCTTATCAATATCTTTTCCTTTAGGGTTTGGTAAAATTCAAATAATATGCAATTTTCCCGTATTTACTAACAAATCTAATCAATCGTTATTTTCTCAGGATTTTTGTTTTTTATAGACACTTCATGACAAAGTAACACTATATCATAATGTTTTTATGTCTTTTTTTATAATAGTATATCTATTTTTTCGTTTATGATAAAGTTCTTTATAATATGATTGTCTACAAGTTTCTCCACCTCTTTTTCAAGAACTTGTAGTAATGTTTTTTGTGGGATAATTTATCTCTCATGAAGTGGAACATATTTTTCATTCCTGGTTGGTAATATGTACTTTTACTAAGTATATACCCACTTCTTTATAATCATAATAACCTGGATTACATCAATCAAAAACATAAGAAGTTCCAGGAAATTCTCGTTGACAAGTATATAAGGAAGAATTGTTTTGTACATCTTTTCCATTAACTTGTGCTATGAGATTTATTTTGCTTCACACAAAGTAAGGTGTTTTATTTTGTATATGTATAGAACAATCAAAAATATTCTCTTGATTGTTTTTTTCTAATAAATATGAAATCTGTTCATAATCTACTCCTGGTGTCGCTATTTGTGTGTTAAAAAACTCTATATTACCACTTCAAAAACCACTTTTAATAAGAGATTTTCATTGTATTGAGTTTTTATAAATATAGCTGTCTATAACTTGTCCATTTTGTCTAACTCCTGTTAATATTCATCATCCATCAGTAAGAGAAATGCTTGGTACTACTTGTGTTTTAGTTCGATGAGAAAAACCTGTAAAACCATCAGAAAGTATTATTCTTTCTCCGGAGAATAAATTCAGAGAAAAAACTTTACTTGCTATTCCACGCCCCAATCACTGAAAAGTTATTTCTTCATTAATATCTCTCAGTGCTAATATTTCTATATATTCAGGGAATTGTTCCGTGTCATATGGATATATTTCAGTAACTTCCAAAAGCTTTCCTGTTCCTACTTCTGTTCCTGTTCCTATTTCTGTTCCTGTTCCTATTTCTGTTCCTGTTCCTACTTCTGTTTTATTGTCTTCACAAAACATTTTTTCTTCTATATGATTATAAATATTAACTCAAACATCGCATAACATGGTGTTTCATTGAAATAATTTCATTGATAAAAAAGATAATCCGGTAGATATTACAAAAATATTATTACAATTCTCTCATGTAATTTCTTTAGTGTTTTTATACCATTTTTTTGTATACAAAGAATCACAATATATTAAGTCTACTCCTGTTAAAGAAAGTTGATATTCTACTTGATTTTTATTTTTTTTTACAAAAGAAACATTAAGGGCGCAGTCTGGTGTTATAGATAATCATATATGTACACCATAGTTATCTTTATTTGTAAATTGTCTTATTTTTTCTATAGTTTCTGTATAATATAAGGATTTTTTGTGTGTTGTAGAAACATATTTTATATGATCTAAAATTTCTCCATTTTCTCTTTTAATTTGTATCTCTTCTCCAGAATCAGTTAAACTTATTGTAGGAAATAAAAATATTTTCTGATTTTTATTTAGCTGTGCAATATTGTCTGTTATAATCAAACGTTCATTTGCTAATAAATCAATATATAATGATTTAGCTCATTTTAAATGGCCTCATCATCAAACACCCGGAAGAGAAATAGATCATGAAAATGCAACCATTGCTTGAATAACAATATATTCTTTTAAAAAAAATTTTCCTGTTTCATCTTTAGTGTCTTTTGGATAAACCTCTACAATACGTAAGATGTCACCTAGTGTTGATAAATTTATGGGTTCAGTGTTTATTATTGATTGTGTTTTTAATGTCTTTGGTTGATTCTTTTCTTTAATAATAATCGATTTTTTTTTAGAAGATTTAAATAAAATGATATTATCTCATAATGTTTCTGTTCAAAAATTTCATGATATGAAATTTTTGAACAGAAACATTATGAGATAATATCATTTTATTTAAAT
>CAMZLL010000145.1 GCA_947311505.1 uncultured Cryomorphaceae bacterium | reverse complement strand
TGAAGAGTTTAAAAAACAATACGAGGTTGACCTGCATATAAAACAATGTACGAGTGGAAAAAAATTACTAAACAATCTTACTGAGTTAATAGTAGAAGAAAAAACCGAAACTAAATTTAAAAACTTTCCCTATTCCTACAACCTAGAGGATATGGACGGGAGGATATTAATTTCCGGAGAATTTCAAAGCAAATATGATGAAAAGCTGGATTTTAGATCAATGAGTTTTTTTCCACTCGTACATTGTTTTATATGCAGGTCAACCTCGTATTGTTTTTTAAACTCTTCAGAACCTAAAGCTTTAAATTTTTGATATTCTTTTAAAGCCTCACTAAACTGATAGTTTAAATGATAGGCTTTTCCTAAAAAGAAATGCACTCTTGGTTCAGCATTTCTTTCTGCTGCAAATTTTAGATACTTAAGGCATTCTTCTTTGTCGCTAGAATTAAAAAGTTTACATGTACCATATTTAAAATTCATTTCAGGACTCATCTGATCCAAGGAAAGGAACTGAAGCATCATTGGTTCAGCCTCTAAATACTTCTCGTCATTGAAAAGTTTATTGGCATACTTGAGTTTATCTTCATCACTTTTAAATTCTTTTTGAGAGAACCCAATCAATGATAAGAATACCAAAATGGATAATATGATTATGACTTTAATGCTTTTCAAAACCTTGTTGGATAGTAGTACGTAGAATTGTTAAAATGGTTCAATAAAAAGACTACGATTTCCCTTTTTTTATGTTTAAAGGCATTTTACTTTCTTCCTTTTTCAATAATCTAACAATATTTGCTCTATGTGTAAAGATTACTAATATCGAAATAACGATTGAAAAATAGATAAGCGTAGGAGAGGTGGCTTTAAATACAAATACAGTAACAAATGGAAACAAAAATGCGGCTGTTATTGCTCCTAAAGATACATATTGACTTACAATATACGTAAGTAAGAATATTAAAAAGCAAACGCCTGCTGCTGGAAAATTAATTGCCAATACAATACCTAACAAAGTAGCGACTCCTTTTCCTCCTTTGAATCTTTCATAAATAGGAAAAACGTGCCCAAAGACTGCAGCTAAACCAATAGCCAATTGGAGGTTGATGTGTTGATTGCTCCCTGAAGCATAGGTAGAGAGTTGAGATAGGAAGGTGACAGAAGCCCACCCTTTTAAAATGTCAAAAAAGAGAACAGGAAATCCCGCTTTTTTGCCAATAACTCTAAAAGTATTGGTTGCTCCTGCATTTTGACTGCCGTGATCTCTCACGTCTATTCCAAAAAACCACTTACTAACCCAGATTGCAGATGGTATAGAGCCTATCAAATAAGCCAATACTATTGCTAATATATTATTTAAATCTAATATTTCATTCATAAACTGTTGTCTATAGTGAATACAAACATACGCATTATTAATTAAATGACTTTTTCAATGCGTAATAGCGCTATTCAAACTTACGTTTAAATGCTGTTGCTTTTGTTTTTGATCCCAGCATAAATGTTAAGTCTTCTTTTCCTTTTGGAGCCTTAAACTTCGTTTTATCTTTCTTAGTCTCCATAATAACGGTATTAAAATCTTCATTGGATGAGAACGTCTGTAATAATCCTCTTTTGTAATTGAAGAAATAATAATTGTTTTCATCTAAGTTTAAGATAATACTAATTTCATCTCCAGTTGGTCGTTTGTAAACCACAATTTTACCGTCTATTTGCTTAAATATTTGTTTTTTCATGGTCGTTGCTAGTCCTATTTTTCCTTGAGAAACATAAGCTTTTGCTTCTTTGTCCCATTTGAAATGAACATCTGCAAAGTACAATGTAGAAATGATTTCTTCAGGCATCTTACCTTTGATTTTACCATAGATATTCAAATCCGAAATTATTTTATCCGATTTTTCTAAACCTAAAAACTCTCTTAAAGATTTTTCATAGGTTGAGTTATTAAAGTCTAAAGCAGGTAAATCAGCATAATCTTCAAATTGTTTTGCCATTTTATCAAGAGCTGCTTCATTGAATGGGAAGTTAACTTTCAGCGAGGCTTTAATGTTTAATGCATCCTTGTTTGGGTCATATTCCATTGTTCCTACCGGCAATACCTCTATTAAGCCTAGTTCTGCACCAAAGTTAAATTGCCCATCTCCTTTCATCAAACAGTTATCCTGATTCAAAGAGACATAGTTGCCTGGTAAGTTTATCTCACTTAACTTCTCTTTACTTGATATTCTATATTCATTTGCATTCTTGTCGTAACGTAAAAAACCATCGGCAGACATGATGTTAATGTGGTCAGATTTCTTTTTGTTAGATAAGAAGGTACTGTACATTCCGATTTCATCTGTATTGATAACCATACCTACACCGATAGGTGTACCTTGTGAATCAAACATGTCTTTAGATACAGGAATATAAATGTTCTCAGGGTCAATTTGAGCTGTAAAACTCATCCAGTTTCGGTCAATACCTTTACAGTCATGGTCCGATAATTTTACATCTCCCGTAAAAGTCAACTCTTTTAGGGAAGCAAACATTTCTATTTCACCATAATAATCATATTGTGGGCTCAGCTTAAAGTTGGAGTTTTCCTTAACCGTACCTTTTGCTGTTGTTTGATAAGTAGTATCGGGTCTAATATTACTAAAATAGATTTTTTGTTGTGCTTTAGATTCATCTACATAATTATAATAGCCGGAAGCCTGATATTCTTTTTTAGCGGATATTTTTACCTTAGCATCAAATATGTTGTGATACTTTGTTATGTAATTTGCAAGTATCTTAGCATTTTCAAATGGAACCATCTTAGCTTTCTTCTTAATCACTACGATTCCACTATCTGGGAATATTCTAGCATCTGCTACCGTAACATATTCTACTTTTTGACAGGTTATAATTTTCTTTCTTACATCAAATTTAGCTTTAGGTGATTTAAAACTTAACGAGTCTTGTTTGGGGTGCACAGAGTAGAAGTTGGAGCCAGCTAGATCTAGATCAGAATCGATATTTAAATCACTAGACTTCCCTTTTGATTCCATTTCCAAATCGTCTTGATCCATTAGCCAATTAAATTGATCCATATAGCAGATGTATTGATTTTCAGGGAATTCCACTATTGATTCTCCTTCGTTAGATTTAAATTGTCCTTTTCTATCGTAGAAATCAACATGAGCAGATACATTTTCGGTTTTAAATGCCATTTGATCAAGGTCAATTGTTCTAAGTTTAAATTCAGACGTATCGGCATCAAATATATGATGTTTAAATTTGAATAAATTGGATAGTATTTCTCCATTCTCGATGAAGATGTTTCCAGAGCCTGTCATCCCATCTGGTCTAAGGGCTATTTTTCCACTAAGTACGGCTACCGAATCAGGAAACATAACCAAGTCTTCTCCTTCGTACGAAGAGGCATATAGTACTTTTTTTTCTGGTATGTAGGATACATATACCATTTTACCATATACTTCAGGAACCTTTACATCAGATTCATTAGGTTCGTTATAGTAAACTTCTGCAATCGCGTTTACAGAATCTGGAAAAAACGTAATCTGTGTTGATTCAGCATGCGAGGTTAAGTAGTCGATATCTCCTGAACCTTGCAAGCCTCTGTTGCTTAGTTTTATCTGGTTGTTATAGTTGGCTTTTTCTCCATATATTCCTATTCCGCCTTTTGGAGCTGTACGAATAAATCCTAGTGAAAAATCGTCTTGTATTCGAAGGGTCTCATCCATATTGGGGAATATACCCGCAGATATAAACTCGCCATCAAATGCCACACCAGCATTGGTAAAGTTATCTAGCGAATCCATTTCGAAAGGTTCTAAGATGAATTTAAAATCTTTCTTTTTATATGCCCCTTTTTGAATGGACTTGTCATCGTAGAATACATAGGATTTTTTCGTACATTTCAATATTGGATATTGATGAAATGTGGTGTCGGTACCAGACTTGTTCTTTGGTTCATCTATCAATATGGTACCGCTGATACCTATTATTTTTGAAAATAAGCGTAAAGGGATAGTAGGGTCATGGTTTTCGTTCTTTGGTCTAATATTCATGAATTGACAATCCACTAGATTGATTTTGAAGTCATTGTAGTCAAAAGTAAATTGATCTCCATAATATTCAGTTCGACCTGTATTAACAATACCTGCAAAAAGCATATCTCTATTTTTCTTTACTACAATTTCTTCGCCTCGTGGATAAATTCGAACAAATTGAGCACTACTTAAATTGGTTTTTTGCACACCTCTTATGCTTAAGTCAAATGAAACGAGACTCAATTCGGCATTTCTACTTGAGTTTGATGTAATATCTATTACATCAAAATCTTTTTTATTTGCTCTTTGCAAAATGTAGTTGAATAATTTTTCTTTTAAAATAACGGTTTCTAATTCTTTATTGTACTCTAAAAACCCAAGAATCATTAACTCGTAAAGTTCGTTCTCAGCATCTACTTTGGTAGTACGTAAAGCTGCAACTGTTTCTTGAAATGAAAGAATATTGGTCTTTTTGAGTTGACTGGCTTTTTTTAAGTTCATCAATGGGTTACCAGATCTTGTGGTAAATTTGTCGTATATTCCTTGGTTAAAATAATCGTGAGATACAAAACGTGCAGAGGTGTCGGTACTTCCGTAGAGCGGTGCGAAATTGATAACGGGATCGCCCAATTTCCAATAAATAGCTTCTGAATAGATGTCTAGTTTGTGATAAGAGTTTGAGTATGGTGCGGATGTTATTCCGTCTCCTCTGGTGAGTGTTATCTTGTTGTTTCCTGTTTTTGCATTGTATTGAAACAGTACTCCTGGGTGAGTGATGGAGTCGTTATCGATATTGATTTTAACTTTTGCTCGATCAGATGCTACTCCATCATCTGTGATTACAAATACCAATGCTTGAGCTGTAATAAATTCCTTGTCTTTGTAATGAAAAGTTACCTTAGAAGGGTTTTCTATAGTTCCTGCTCCTAATAAATGATTTCCTTCCATTGTAAATCCTCCTTCATAATCCACATTTGGGAATATGTTTTCAATTAAAAGCCTTTTGTCATAGGATACAAATTTTGGAAAAGAAACTTGTTCGATAGATCTTTTAGAAATAACATTTTCCCTTAATCGCCCAATAATTGGTTCGTCAAAATACGTACTGTGAAATTTAACTGAATCGACCTTAAATCCTGTTCCTTTCATACTGATTTTGTAATCCCCAATTTCAGCATAGAACTTATCTGGGGCTAGTTCAGAGCGTTCCCAAGTAATAGTGCCTCCATTTCCGATCCATTTATTTTTATTAGGATAATACATCCCTTTAGTTTTGTAAAGTACACTACTATCATTCTTAGCGTAGCATTTCAGATCCATTTCGTCAAATACTATAATGGGTTCTTTTTCATACGTGAAATGGTAAGCGTTTGAGCTTGCTTTCCAAATGGTACTCGATGATTCGTAAAGGTTGTTGCTTTTTAGCAAAGAAGCACAGGATGCAATATAGGTAGTAAATCTTTTTTTGTTTTTTTCACTTAAAGCTTTCTCTACTGTAGCATGCCATTCTTCAAATTCTGAATCATTCATTCCTGTTTTGACGGCATATAAAACAGATACTAAATAGTTCTTCATTTCCGGATATGGTTTTCTCCTTGCCAATGCCATGTCATTAGTAGTAGCATATACAGCGGCTCTTTGGCTAGTAGTAAATTTTCCTTCTATCCATTCGGCTTCAAATTCTTTTCCGAATTGTTTTGCATCATCTTTTCTAACTTGTCCTAAATAGCTGGTTATTTCTTTAAGGAATTTTTCAGGCTCTGCGGTAAATGCTGTTTGAGATATGCCCTGTTGGCTATACGTCAATAGAAGTATTAGTGCAAAAAGTAATTTATTCATGTATTTATATTTTAGTAAACTGTGCCATTGTCCAGTTGTTCTTTTCTATGTTTGAATCAAATTTTAAACCATTTTTTGTTGCAGATTCTTGAATTAATTCTAAATCGGTTGTGTAAAACCCGCTAAACAAAATCGTCCCTCCTTTTTCTAAGCAGTCAGAATAGATGGGCATGTCGTTTATCAAAATGTTCCTATTTATATTTGCTAATATAACATTAAATTTACGATTTTTAATCATTTCAGCATCTCCGTTGATAACTTCTACATTAGCTATCTGGTTGGTAGAACAGTTTTCTACGGTGTTTTCACAAGCCCAATCTTCAATATCTACTGCCAAAAGGTTAATAGCGCCTAATTTACTTGCTATAATTGCTAATACCCCTGTTCCACATCCCATATCGAGTACTTTTTTTTCTTTAAGATCTAAATCAAATAATCTTTTGCTCATCAAATAGGTTGTTTCATGATGACCTGTACCAAAAGACATTTTAGGTGAAATTATAATGTCAAATTTTACATTCTCGGGAGTATGAAAAGGTGCTCTAATTATGCAGTTTTTATGGATTGTAATAGGGGCAAATTGACTTTCCCATGTAGCGTTCCAGTTTTGTTTTTCTATTTCTTCAATATCCCATTTGACACTTACGTTAGGGAGGTTAGAAACCATTAAGTTACTGAGCATACTTTTTTCGAAATCTGGTTTAGGAATGTAAGCTTCGGCTCCTTTTTCGGTGTCAAGTACTGATTCAAAACCTAATTGATCTATATCTGCATAAAGAATTTCCCTTGCAGGTAAGACGGGGCTTAATTCAAATGTTACTTTGATGTAATTCATGGTTGAAGTTTATGATAATTTATGAAATAGATAGTTTAAGAAAAGGAATTGGCAATAGCTATAAATGAATCAGCTTTTAAAGCTGCACCTCCTATAAGACCTCCGTCAATATCTTTACATGCAAAAAGTTCTTTAGCGTTTGTTGGTTTGCAACTTCCTCCATATAAAATAGATATTTCGGTACTGTTATCGCCTATTATTTTGGTTAGGTAAGTCCGTATGGTAGCATGCATTTCTTGTGCTTGTTCAGTCGTGGCTGTAACTCCCGTTCCAATAGCCCATACTGGCTCGTATGCAAGGATTACTCTTTGAAATTCTTCGGGTGAAAGGTGTTTTGTAGCTTCTGATATTTGCTTCAATACTATGGTAGATGCGTTACCCGATTCTCTTTCTTTTAGTGTTTCGCCACAGCAAAGAATAGGAGAGATGTTGTTTTTGAGTAAGAGATCTAATTTTGATTTGATTTGAGCGTCAGTTTCATTGAATAATGCTCTTCTTTCTGAGTGACCAATGATGCAGTAATTAAGATTTATGGCAGATAACATTTCTGCAGAAATTTCTCCTGTAATAGCACCTTTTTCGTTGTCGTTTACGTTTTGACTGGCTAATGAAAGGTAGTTTTGGTTTCTGGAAAATTGTGATAAATAAAGGGATGGTGGTGCAACTATAATTTTAACATCATTAGGAAAATTAGTTTGGTTTAATTCGTTGTATAATGCTGTCGCTTCTTGCAGGTTTAAATTCATTTTCCAATTTCCTGCCACAATTTTTTTTCTCATAATAATTTATTTCAGTCTGATTCTAGGGTCTAAAAATCCATAAAGTATATCTACAATTAAGTTAATCAAAACAAAAAATGCTGATATTACTATTGTTATTCCCAATACTAAAGGTAGGTCATTGCTTCGAATAGCTTCTAATAATTCGAAGCCTATACCTTTCCAATCAAAAACTTTCTCTACGAACACTGAACCAGCTAATAGAGAAGCAAATGATCCAGATATTGCTGTTACTACAGGATTCATGGCGTTTTTTAATGCGTGTTTAGTAGTGACGGTAAATTCAGAAAGTCCTTTAGCTCTCGCAGTACGGATGTAATCTTCATTCATGACATCAAGCATCGAACTTCGCATTAGTTGCATAACAATAGCGAGCGGACGAACACCTAAAGTAATAGCAGGTAAAACGATGCTGTTCCAATTGTAAAAATCTTCACCAGTATAATCATCTGTGCCTATCAACGAACCTGTGGGGTCGAGACCTGTGCCAGGTCCTAAAATAGTTTCGCCAATTAATGGAATGTTTTCAAAACCAAAAATGCTATACCCGATGATATAAAACGTCCATAAAACTAAACCAATGACGAAACCTTGTCCGCCCCATATTAGCGCTTTTGAAAAAGAGAATTTTTTTCGTAGGGTTACTTCTTTCTTGTTGCGCTTTAGGAAAAAATTAATAATACCGATAAATAATCCAAATAAGAAGGCTACTAAAGGAAAAATAGGTAGGTTGGATTCTTCAGCCCAAAGCACTCCAAAAACATTGGACATAATAGCTGCAGTGAAAAACGAAGGAGCTGACATACCAGTGATGGCAAACATAAAAGAGGTGTTGTCAATAAACGAACCTTTTTTTCGTGCAGAAAGAATCCCGAAGAGCACTCCAAAAATAAAGGCTATAAGTACTGCAAAAAAAGCTAAAACTAAAGTTGCTGGGAGCTTATTTAGAATTATATCAGCAACATCACCTTTGATATATGACCTTCTTAAATAGGGGTATTTTATTATCAGTGTTTTTTGACCGATATCAAAAAGCGCAATACCAGAATATTTTGAAGTGTCATAGTAGATGTGGCTCTCGGGCTCACTATTGTGAAAGGAAACAGGCGATAAATCATTTAAGTAAAGTCCATATCTTTCATATAAAGGAAGGTCAAGACCGAGGTCTTTTTCAATGTTGGCTATTATCTCAGGGGTGGCATTTTGTCCACCTAAAAGAAGAGCTGGATTGCCTCCGATCGAACTCTGTAAAAAAAACACAAGTGTTACTACCCCGAATAAGATCAGGAAACCATAAATTATTTTTTTTAAGATGTATTGCCCCAAGTTTTGTTAATTTAATTGCTCGAAGATAATAATTCTATTTCGTGTATAGATGGAAATTGACAAATTTTCATAAAATGAATTTAATCCGTTCTCTTAATTGCTTCAATAAGTTTATCGGCATCGAATTTGTTGTCTTCTGAACCATCGAAGAATAAACGTTCTTCCCCCACTCTTAAAAATTTGATTCCAGGAAAATCATGGTCTCCCCAAAACAATGGGATAAACTCCTCTATAGTTAGTACCTTATAGTCGAATTCGGTTCCCACAAAATCAAAGTATTGCTTAATCTCATTCACCGATCCGCTGCCTTCTTCATCCATAAACAGGACACGAACTTCGGGTATTAAATCAGGATATTTATTTTTAAGCTCAAATAGTTCTTTACCAGTTGCCATGCAGTGTTCGCAAGTGGGGGAAAAGAAGCACAAGAGCTTATCTTCTTCTGCTACATCGTCAAAATAAATAGAATATTGAGATTCTCCTTTTTTTATTTCTTTTGGAGGTTGATTGGTGCTAGCTCCTTGCGGAAGTATAAAAATAAACATTAATAAAGATACTGAAAGTCCTATGTGAAAAATAGGATGTATGTTTTTAGAATCTTCAAAAGCGTTTTTAAATTTGGTTAGTGGCAAGAGTAATAATCCAATAGTAAATAGGTTTTTAAACATTGCTTGGAGAGGAGTCATTGGTATGAGGTCTCCAAAACATCCACAGTTACTGGCTAATCCTCCATAAGCTTGCATTGCTAGATGTATCGCGAATACAGATAATAAAGCTATGGTAGTGGGGATAACATTTTTTTTGAGATAATAGGGAAGTAAGAGCAAGATAGCAATACTAAATTCTAGTCCTATTATTAGTCGAGATGCAATTTTTGCTAAATCTCCTTTTATACCAATACCTCCTAGATATTTTACTTCAAAAGTAGATATACCCATCAAAGGGGAGGGGTAAAGTTTTGCGTAAGCGGATAAAATAAATACAAGAGAAACGAATATTCTTATTGCCCAGACTATGCTTTTTTGATTCTTTTCAGACATATTTTTTTAGTTTGGTGATTTAAACAATTTATTGAATTCAAATTTAAATATATTTTCATTTAAACGAATGAGTTTAACAAAATATTAGGATTTGGTCAAGTGAATCATGGCAAATACGGCATAATTAATCATATCAAAATAATTGGCATCAATGCCTTCAGAAATTAAAGTCTCTCCTTTATTGTCCTCTATTTGTTTTACTCTAAGCAGCTTCATAAGTATGAGGTCTGTAAGCGATGATACACGCATATCTCTCCAGGCCTCTCCATAATCATGATTTTTTTGTTCCATCAAGGTTTTTGCTTCTTTGGTGTATTTGTTATATAAAGCTATAGTTTGATCAGTAGGTAAATCTAAGTCTTTATGGTTTTTTAATTCTAGTTGAATTAATGCCATTGTGCAGTAATTGATGATGCCAATAAACTCAGATTCAATTCCTTCACCCACCTTGTTTTCTCCAGTTTCTTGGATAGTTCTAATTCGGTTGGCTTTGATGAAAATTTGATCCGTAAGCGAACTAACTCTAAGTATTCTCCAAGCAGTACCATAATCTTTTGTTTTCTTTTCGAAAATGTCAGTATATTTGAGGATTACATCGTCATATTGTTGCGAAGTGTTGTGCATATCTATTGATTCAAAAATTTAAGGCGTGAAAGATACAATTTTCAAACAAAAACACACTATTAATTGTAAAGGGAATTTGATTTCTCTTGATAGACCATTGGTGATGGGGATCGTCAATGTTACTCCTGATTCATTTTATGATGGAGATAAAAATAAAACTACAGATTTGATTTTAGCTACTGTGGAAAGACATCTAAATGAAGGTGCTCGTTTTATTGATGTAGGAGGGTGTTCTTCTCGGCCGGGAGCTTTGAATATTTCTTTTCAAGAAGAGGGTGATAGAGTTTTACCAGCTATTGAAGCTATACAAAAAGAGTTTCCATTAAGTCTAATTTCTGTGGATACATATAGAAGTCAGGTTGCTAAACAGGCTGTAAGGGCGGGAGCTTGTATTGTAAATGATATTTCAGCGGGAGGGGCAGATGCTGCCATGTTTGGTGTAATTGCAGAGCTAAATATACCTTATATTTTGATGCACATGCAAAATACACCTAAGGATATGCAGGTAGCTCCAAGTTATGACTCTTTGATAACGGATATTGGGTTTTATTTTTCTGAAAAAATAAATGCGTTGAAAAAATTAGGCATAAATGACTTAATCTTGGATGTAGGTTTTGGGTTTGGTAAAACAATTTTAGACAATTATCAGTTGTTGAAAGAGTTACAGTATTTTCAAATGTTTAATTTGCCAATTCTTATTGGTGTTTCTAGAAAGTCAATGTTTTATAAATATTTTGATACTACTCCTCAAGAATCTCTAAACGCTACAACGGCTGCGCATATGATAGGCTTACTGAATGGAGCTAAAATTCTGCGTGTTCATGATGTCAAGGCCGCTAAAGAAGCTGTTGAAATTTTTCAGCTAACGAAATAATTTTTGTGAAGCTCAATTAATAAGTGTCTGGTCGGAAATAGGCTAATTTTACGAAAAGAATTATTTTTGATGAGCTTTAACTTTCTTTTTATGAGGTGATGCCTTAGTATCAGTCGATTGTAAAACCGTTGAGTGATTTTAAAAAGAAACTTTTCTAATTTAGTTCTATTTTCGATCAGATACTAATTAAGCTAATCCTCGATTAAAAAGTGTATTCAGTCGAAAAAACAGGTTATTTATCTGGAATACTTTGTTAGTTTTTTTTTTTTTTAAGTTTGTTTCGTGATGAAAAATGTAAAGCATTTTTATTGCACACACACCAATTTATTAAGTATTGTTTTTATTGAAGTAAAGTATTAATTAATTACAGATAATTATGTCTTTATCAAATTACGAAGTGGAAAGATTTCACGGTCCAGGAAATGCAAAATATGTGCTGGACTTTATTAAAAAAGAGTTGCCTCCATTAGCTTGGAATATGATTGCAATGAAAAATATGCAATATATCGTAAAAGCAAATTTGAAGGCTATAGCTATAAAAGAAACTGACGAGTTTTCGGATGAACTGTTGGCGGCTATAAACTCTACTATTGAGAATGATTATAATTCTTCATTACCACTATAAAATTATTAAATGAAAATTAAAGCAAATTACTTAAACGATAGGAATGCTTGTATGATGATGCAAGAACCTATGATATTGCATTGTCATCATTACAATGTTTTTTTACAAAAATCTATTGAAGCCTCAAGCGACTATATAGATGCAGAAGCTATATTAACGGATAGTGCACAAGAAGTAGGTTATTCTGTTTTTTCAGATTATTTTAAAGAAGGAAATTTTTCTGAAAGTGAAAAGCTAAAGACGATAGAAGAATTACATAGTTGTTGTGGATTTGGAGTTTTGGACTTATCTGCTGTTACTTCTGCCGGAGGTGTCGTGCATTCGCCATCTAATCATTATGTAGAGGGGTGGTTGTCTAAATTTGGAGAACGCAAAACCGAAAAGTATGGAGCTGCTTTTTTTACGGCAGGTTTTATTGCAGGAGCATTGGATGCTGTTTATGAAAAAGAGCTAGGGTGTTTTTGCTCAAAACAAACGCATTGCAAAACAAAAGGAGACACTACGAATTCATTTGAAGTTACTATAATTAACAAAAAAGGTTTGTCAGAATCACCAAAGGAAGGGGTGTTTCAAATTTTTGAATTGACCAATCATAAAGATTCTAATATAGATTATGTAGGCATAAGAACTGCACTTACAGCTATGGATTTTGAAGGCGACTCTGAAAGCGGATTGATCTCTGTGTTTGGAGTGATGCTTAC
The DNA here is from genome assembly GCA_947311505.1 of uncultured Cryomorphaceae bacterium. Classification (GTDB taxonomy): domain Bacteria; phylum Bacteroidota; class Bacteroidia; order Flavobacteriales_D; family Parvicellaceae; genus Parvicella. Next base: position 665 of record CAMZLL010000145.1, on the reverse strand, counting down.
TAGGATGTTTGCCAATTACTATGTGTTGATTTCTGCTAAATTCTTATTTGAAATGGAGAATAAGATGGGGGAAATGGGAAGAATGATCGCAGAAGAGCTTCTCGTAGAAGCTGGTCATGTTTGTGCTTTTAATACATTTGGAGGTATAATGGAGTCTGCTGAATGGAACGGGCTTATTAAGCCAATGATTCAAAATAAAGAAGACTGGGTTCACGGAATTGTAGCGTGTCTCAATTCGCTTGGATGGGGAGGGCTTTTTATTAAAGAATTAGTTCCAAACGAAAAACTTGTTTTAGAGGTGATATCTGGTTATGAGAGTAATTCTTTTATGAAGAATCATAAAAAAGGAGAAACGAACAAGCCAATGTCTTTATTCAAAGCTGGAGCTGTAGCTGGAATTATGAACTTAATATATCACGGAGATATTAGTGAAAATCCCGAATTAAATGAAACCTATTATAATAAAATATTTAAAACCGATGGTAAGTTTGAAGGCAAGCAAATTCAATGCAGACTAAATGGTTTTGAATATTTTATTATAATAGGTTTCATTTAATTCGGGATTTTCACTAATATCTCCGTGATATATTAAGTTCATAATTCCAGCTACAGCTCCAGCTTTGAATAAAGACATTGGCTTGTTCGTTTCTCCTTTTTTATGATTC
>CAMZLL010000144.1 GCA_947311505.1 uncultured Cryomorphaceae bacterium | reverse complement strand
TTCAAAACACCAATGCTGGTAATTTTTCAACCTCAGCATCAGGTTTTTCAAGTTCTTATTCTGCAACACCAAACGCACAAACTACTAATTTTGTAGGTACTGGAAATACCGATAGGCACTAATTTTTTTACATCATCTTCGGTGTCTTGAAAATAGCGATCTTTAGATCCTTTTTGCATTGCTTCTAGAGATCCCATTCCTCTATATGACTTGAATTTTCTTCCCTGATAAAGTATCGTTTCTCCTGGAGACTCTTCAGTACCCGCAAACATACTTCCCATCATTACAGAATCTGCACCTACTGCCATGGCTTTCACTATATCTCCTGTAAAACGAATTCCACCATCAGCTATCACAGGAACGCCTGTTCCTTCTAATGCTTGTGCTACTAACATTACCGCTGTGAATTGCGGCATTCCCACACCTGCTATTACACGAGTGGTGCAGATAGAACCTGGTCCAATTCCTACTTTTACAGCATCGGCTCCGGCTTCTACCAGTGCTAGAGCGGCAGCTCCTGTAGCTATATTGCCCACCACTACTTGCAATTCTGGATAAGTGGCTTTTACTTTTTTCAAAACTTCTATTACTCCTTTGGAGTGACCGTGTGCTGTATCTATTATTATAGCATCTACTCCTGCATCTACAAGAGCTTTTGTTCGTTCAAAAGTATCGCCACTAACGCCTACTGCAGCGGCTACCCGAAGTCTTCCGTAGGAATCTTTACAAGAATTTGGATGCTCTTTTACTTTTATAATGTCTCTATAAGTTATTAGTCCTACCAATTTGTTGTCGGCATCTACTACGGGTAATTTCTCAATCTTATGTTTCTGAAGTATTTTTTCTGCTTTTTCTAGGCTTACAGATTCTTTGGTGGTAATTAAACCTTCCGATGTCATTACGTCCATTACAGATTTGCTCATTTCTTTCTCAAAACGCAAATCTCTATTGGTAACAATGCCTACCAAAGTGTTTTCGTCATCAATAACTGGTATTCCACCGATCTTGTATTCTGACATCATAGCCAATGCTTTACCTATGTTGGCATCTTTTTTTAACGTTACTGGATCTAGTATCATTCCGCTTTCCGAACGTTTTACTTTTTTTACTTCTGTGGCTTGTTGGGCTACGGTCATGTTTTTATGCACGACACCTATCCCGCCTTGTTGGGCTATCGAAATGGCAAGTGCACTTTCTGTTACGGTGTCCATTGCGGCAGAAACTATTGGAGTATTTAACTCGATGCCTCTTGTAAATTTGGATGTAAGCTTTACGTCTCTTGGTAGCACTTCTGAGTAGGCGGGTATCAACAAAACATCATCGTATGTCAATCCTTCTCCTATTATTTTGTCGTCATTGAACGCCATTGTGTTGAATTTATTAGTTGTGTGTTAAAATAAATTCGTGCAAAGATAACAAAACCATTGAAATCTACAAGGTAATTTTGAAGGTCTATTTTTTAGGCTCAATCCCGCTATCCATTTAAGTTTATTCACAGTGCTAAAGTGTCTATTTTACTTTTGAGGAGCTTCTATCCAGTCGCTCTCAAAAATAAAAGACACTAAAGCGCTGTTTCATAAAGCTATCATTCCTATCGGGCGCATTATTAGGTTTTTATAATAGATGTAAATTAAGAGCGTTGCAGCAGTCCATAATTTGATTAAAATAGGAGCTTTCACATTGCAAACGTCTAATTGTGCAACGGTCTTTTATTGGTATGGTTTCGATTAGGAATTACAGAGGACTTTTTTGCGTGAGGGATAGAAACGGCATCCTCCCAAAGCTTTTTGGAGCTTTGGGAGATATAGTGGATAGCCCGACCCGAAGGGGCACGCCCAAATTATTTGAGTTTTGCAAATTCGTTTTACTGATTTAATTTTTGTAATATCACTTTGTCGAATTTTAAAAAATAATTGTCCAATTTAATTGAATGTCGTATATTGCCATCCTCTTTTGTAGAGATACTGCCTTATATAAACTCCTATGAAATTAAAAATCATACTCTTACTATTCTTTTTTGGGTTTTTCATGCAAATTCTAGCGCAAGATAAATTCCTAGACAAAGACTATTATTTAGTAGATAGCTTGGTGTTTGATGAAATTTCAAGTACAGATTGGCATGCAATTGATAGCAGTCTTAAAGTTTTTTACGATACGTATGTAGATACAACTAAAGCAGAAATAATAGCCTCACTAACCAATCAGGTTATGGATGATGATATTTGGCCAAGGTACAATCTTTGGGTAAAGAGATTTGCGGAAGACAAGCTGAAAACAAAAATCAGAAAAGAGGAAAAAAAATGTTTCAACATACTATTGGCGGGTTGTTTAAATAATATTGGGTATTTATATAATTCAAAAGGAGAAGTGACAAAAGCATTGCCTTACTTTTATGATTGTATCGAAATATACAAAGAGTTAGGGAATCTAAAAGGAATAGCTACGATAAACAATAATCTGGGGTATATTTACAATAATAAAGGTGATGTACTTAATGCGTTAGAACGCTATCATTATTCGCTTAAAATAGAAGAGCAGCTGGGGAATAAAAAAGGAATCGCTCTTGGCTTAAATAATATTGGATTTATTTATTATAATCAGGATGATATAGACAATGCTTTGGTGTTTTTTGAGAAATCGTTGAGCTTAAGAGAGGAGATTGGAGATCAGTCTGGTATAGCCAATTCTTTGAACAACCTGGGGTATATGTATCTTAAAAATGGTGAGGAAGAGAAGGCTTTGTCTTATTATGAAAGAGGCGTACAGATAAGAAAAGATATCGGTGATGAAATAGGTTATGCAGGTATGATACTGAATTTAGGAACAATCTACGAAAAGATGGATTCCACAATTAAAGCAGTAGCTTTTTACAAGGAAGCGCTTTCAATTCAAGAAAAAGTAGGGAATAAAAAAGGTATTGCTTCGGCTTTGGTCAATTTAGCTAATGTTTCAATGTTTGAAAAAAACAATAATCTAGCCGAATCTCGATTGTTAAGAGCTTATTCTTTAGCACACGAGATAGGCAATCCAAAACTGATATCTGAAACTTCTAAAAATCTGTCCAGATTATCAAAAAATCAAAACAATTACAAGCGAGCTTATGAAATGTATCAAGTGTATGTAAATATGCGTGATAGTATTAATAATGATAGGACAAAAACTAAAAGTATTCAACAGCAAGCAAAATATCTTTATGAAAAACAAAAAACGATAGACGATCTAGAATACGATAAATTATTGGAACATCAAAAAATAGAAAACGAAAAGAAAATAGCTATTGAAAAAGAGCAACAAGCTAAACAACAAGTCATTATTTATGCTACTGCTATTGGTTTATTATTAGTGATTGTCTTTTTTGGTTTTGTATATAAACGTTTGCAAATCACTAAGAAGCAAAAATTAATTATTGAGCATCAAAAAGAAAAAGTAGAAAAGGCAAGGCAAGATGCTGATAGACAAAAAGAAATAATAGAAAATAGACAAACAGAGATTACCGCCAGTATCGAATATGCCAAAAGGTTACAGGATGCTTTACTTCCTTCGAAAGAAGATATAGACAGGAGTCTTGCTCAAAATTTTGTTCTTTTTTTACCAAAAGACGTAGTTAGTGGTGATTTTTACTGGTTTGACAAAAAAGATAAAGTTCGATTTATCGCTGCGGCAGATTGCACAGGTCACGGTGTGCCAGGCGCTTTGGTTTCGGTAGTTTGCTCCAGCGCTTTGCACAGGAGTGTCAATGAATTTGGGTTGGTTTCTCCGGCTGGTATCTTAGATAAAACAAGAGAGCTAGTAATTGAGTCGTTTGCAAAAAATAGCAAAGATGTAAAAGACGGTATGGATATTTGTTTGGTGTCGATTCACGAATCTAAAATAACTTACTCAGGGGCTAATAATCCTCTTTGGATTGTACGAGATAAAAAGCTGTTGAGTGATGCGCAATTAACTGCTAAAAGTACTTGTGTGCTCGGAGAAAAAGCGCTCATAGAATTTAAGCCTAATAAACAACCTATAGGCTTGTATGAAAATATGTCCGTATTTACGGAGGTGAGTATAGAGACATTTGAAGGCGATACGCTTTATCTTTCCACAGATGGGTATGCAGATCAGTTTGGAGGTGCTAATGGAAAAAAACTTAAATACAAACCTTTTAAAAGATTGCTGCTCGAAATATCAAAAGACGAATTACCGCAGCAAAGAATAGCCTTGCTTTCTTTTTTTAGTAAATGGAGAGGGCAAAATGAACAACTTGATGATATTTGTATAGTAGGAGTACGGCTTTAAAAATCGTCTCGACTGTTGACTGTTTTGTATAGCATTAGCTTGTCATAAAATGCGATAGGGTCAGAGTAGTAAACTTTAAAAATATAATCATTTTCGGTGCTAAAATAAGAGCCTTCTACTGTTTCAAAATTGGTTTCTGAATCTTTATTTCCTACAAAAGCGTAATTGTAATTATAGTATCCTTGTTTGAGGTATAGTGAGCACTGATACGCTTCTGCTTTGTAGTTGTAGTGCATTTTATGGGTTTCTTTGTATTGAAAATCCGAAAGTTCGCCAAAAATATAAAGACTTCCGTTGGTAAGAGGGTTTTGATAAGGTAGCGAAAAATGAACCAAAATATAATTGCTTTCTAAAAACGCATCTTGTCCATTGATTGTCCGTGTTACATATCTTCCGTTGATATCTTCATATTGCAGGTACTTTTTAAATTGACGTTTCAAATCATTGAGCATATAGCCATGGAGTGTATCTCCAATTGTTGCAAATTTAGCAATTTGGGTGGTTCGTCCTTGTATGTTGGTTATATCTAAGTGTCTGAATTCATTGCCTGCCTCAAAGACATTACTTGTCTCAGCGTTGTAAACCAATTGATTTTCCTTTACAAAGTTTGGTTCTAAATCGGAGCACACATTATCGGGGCGGTGATTCTGTTCAATGACTACTTTTATATTGTCATACGGATTTAATATTTCAGAAGGATTGATAAATATGTTAAAATCGACCTCTTGTTTGTAGTATCTTTCACTCACATCGCTTGGGTAGTTTACTTTTGGATTGAGAGTCATTGCCTCTTCCGTTACATACATTCTTCTAGTGAAAATAGGGGAGTCAATTTCTCCTTCGGGATATACTATTAGAATATAATTACCAGATTTTGTAAGTTTAATGTCTTCATTTGGAAATACAACAGCATAGTGAATGTAGTTTTGTAAGGAATTGAAAGAAGGCTCTTGATAGTTGATATTGTTTTCGTTAAAGCCATTGATATAATCCATTTCATTGAGTGTGCTTTTTTCCCAGTTCTTAGTACAATGATAGATGGAGTATTGATAATTGGTGAAATCCCCGTTTAGTTCATCAAAATGCAGTTCTAATTGTTCGGATTCGTTTAAGTTGATGACCGGGTCGCTTAATTCCCATCCCTTTTTGTATAGGCGAACCGTTTTTATTGTAGAAACGTAAGTTTTGTTTTTGAATACCACCTCGTTTGGAGTGTAATAAACCTCTTTTTTAGATTTTTCAGCAACCTGTGTTACATACTTACTAGTATCTTGAATTGGCTTTTTGGCAGTGCAACTAGCAACTAAAAGCATTGATAACAAGCATATTCGAAGTACTCTTATAGAAGCTCTTTTATTTATATTCATTCTAAATTGTGTTATTTATATTTTCAAGGGTGCTAAATTGTATTAAATGTTTGACAAATTTCTATTTTTGCCAACGAATTTTTTGAAGTAATATTATATGTCAAAAACTATAAAAATCCGAAAAGGATTGGATATTAACTTAGTAGGTAAAGCAGACAAGGTAATTGTTGAAGCACCTATGCCGAAGACTTTCGCCATAAAACCACCTGATTTTCATGGTGTTGTTCCTAAAATGGTTGTAAAAGTCGGTGAAACTGTAAAAGCAGGTTCGATTTTATTTAAAAACAAATACAATTTAGAAGTAAACTTTGTTTCTCCTATCAGTGGTACTTTAAAAGAAATTAAACGTGGGGCAAAGCGTAGAATTCTTGAAGTAATCATCGAAGCAGATGGGAAAAACGAATTTGAAACGATTGACACTTCGGGAGTTTTAGATAGAGACACCGTAGGAGTGAAGCAATTTCTTTTGGATGCAGGTCTTTGGCCATTTATAAAAATGCGTCCTATTGATATAGTTGCAAATCCAAAAGATGCACCTAAGTCCATTTATATTTCTGGGTTTGATTCGCATCCTTTAGCTCCAGATTATGATTATACATTGCACGGAAAAGATAAGGAATTTCAAGCAGGTATTGATTTGTTGAAGAAGTTAACATCAGGAACAGTTCATTTGCAAATCAAGGGTAATGCAGATGCAGCCTTAAAAGGAGCAAAAAATTGCCAAATTAATACCGTAAGCGGTCCTCATCCAGCAGGTAACGTAGGTGTGCAAATTCATCATATTGAGCCTTTGAATAAAGGAGAGGTAGTATGGACTGTAAATGCACAAGATGTTGCCATAATGGGAGCAACTTTATTGACAGGTAAGTATGAGCCAACTCGTTTGGTAGCATTGACTGGTGGAGGAGCTAAAAATCATAAGTATTACAGAACATTAATTGGAGCTGAAGTTTCTGTGATTACAGCAGGAAATACTGCTGCTGAAGAAGGAGTTACGAATAGATTTATATCTGGTAACCCGTTAACAGGCGATAATGTAGGTGAAGCTGGGTATTTAGGTTTTTACCACAGTCAAGTTTCTGTATTGCCGGAAGGAGATCGTTATAAATTCTTTGTTAAAGATGGTTGGTTAAGTCTTGGTTTTGGAAGTTTTTCCAATTCAAAAGCCTATCCTACTTGGATGCTTCCTAAGTCTAAGAAGTGGAATTTAGATACCAATTTAAACGGAGAAGAACGAGCTTTTGTAGTAACAGAAGAATACGAAAAAGTTTTCCCATTTGATATTTTCCCAGTGCAATTAGTAAAGGCAGCTATAATCAACGATATCGACAATATGGAAAAATTAGGTATTTATGAAGTAGCACCAGAAGATTTTGCATTATGCGAATTTGTGTGTACCTCTAAAATACCTTCTCAACAGCACATACGCAAAGCATTGGATGTAATTAATGAAGAATGTATGTAACCGCATTGAGGTTAATAATTAAATAGAAATTAAAGAATTATACTAGTGAAATTTTTAAGAAAAATATTTGATAACGCTCACGAGGCAATCAATAAGAATGAAAAAACCAAAAAGTTTTTTCCACTTATCGACTCGTTTGATACGTTAATGTTTACCCCAAATCACACTACTAAAAATGGTGCGCACATTCGTGATGCAATAGATTTGAAAAGAACAATGATGTTCGTGATTTTAGCTTTAGTTCCTTGCCTTCTTTTTGGAATGTACAATGTAGGTCATTGGCATTACGAAGCGTTGGGAGAAACTGCTACATTTATGCAGAAGTTTGGAATAGGCGCATTAGGTGTGCTTCCATTGATTATTGTTTCTTATGGAGTAGGCTTGGGAGTTGAATTTATCATTGCGATTAGAAACGGACATGCCGTACAAGAAGGCTTCTTGGTTTCAGGAATGCTTATTCCTTTGATTATGCCCGTAGATGTACCGTTATGGATGGTAGCAGTAGCTACTGTGTTTGCCGTAGTAATTGGTAAAGAAGTCTTTGGTGGAACAGGAATGAACATTATCAATATTGCATTGACCGCTAGAGCATTTTTATTCTTTGCACATCCTACTAGTATGACAGGTGATAAAACTTGGGTAGCAGGAATCAAAGATATGAAAACAGATGGTGTATTAGCAGATGGTTTTTCGGGAGCAACATCGTTGGGAGATCTAGCAGGAGCCAAGGCAAAATATGCAGAAGCAGTCATAGCTACGACAAAAGGGAAATCTGATGAAATTGTGCAAGCGCTTTATGATAAAGGCGATATAGCAGCATCTAAAGCGATGTCTATGATGGATAGCTTTTGGGGAATTGAAATAGGTTCTGTCGGTGAAACATCTGCCTTTGCAGCTTTATTAGGAGCAGCATTTTTGATTTGGGTAGGAATAGCAAGTTGGAAAGTGATGATTTCATTCTTCTTAGGAGGATTGAGTATTGCAGGTTTATTCTACGCTACAGGTGGCGATTTAGCTGCTGGTGGAAATCCTTTCTACGCAGTTGACCCTATCACACAATTGATGTATGGTGGTTTCTTCTTCGGAATGGTGTTTATGATTACCGATCCTGTTACCGCAGCACAAACCAGTACAGGTAAGTTCTTCTATGGATTCATCGGAGGCGCATTAGGTATCTTGATTAGAATGGGCAATCCTGCATATCCAGAAGGGATTATGTTGGGGATTTTAATTGCAAATGTATGTGCACCAACAATAGACCATATGGTGATTCAAGCAAATGTAAAACGTAGAATGAAAAGATTAAAAACAGCATAAGAATAGTTATGAATAAAGAAAGTAATTTATATACAATCATATTCGCAACGATTATGGTTATTATAGTAGGAGGAACGTTGGCGTATCTTTCTACCGCTTTGAAACCTGCACAACAAGCAAACATTCAAAACGAAAAAAAGCAAAACATCATTCAGGCAACTGGATTTATGGACAAGGATAAAGTCGTTAGAGACGAATCTGCAGAACATTTTAAAAACTTTGTAACGAGAAGGATTACGGTTGATTTTGATGGAAACGTAGTTTTTGATTCGAAAGGAGAATTGGCAGAAGGGTCTGAAGAAATCCTAAAAGACAACGAAAAAGATGCTTTCAATGTAAACCCTAGAGCTCAATATAGATCAGACGATAAAGATAAATTATTTCCCATCTTTGTTTGCGAAAACGAAGGGAAGAAAGTTTTTGTAGTATCTTGTAGTGGAAAAGGACTTTGGGATGATGTATGGGGATATATCGGAATAGGTGCAGATGGTAATTCTGTGGTTGCAGCAAAGTTTGACCATAAAGGAGAGACAGCAGGTTTAGGATCTATTATAAATGAAGCTAAATTTCAAAATCAATTTGAAGGAAAGAAATTAGCAGATGCCAATGGTATTTACAAAGGAATTCAAATTGTAAAACCAGGATCTCAAGAACTGAATGATAATACCGTAGATGGATTATCTGGAGCAACATTTACCGCTGCTGGTGTGAAAGATATGTTGAGTGTATATCTTGAGGTTTACTTTAACTATTTGACTAAGAACAAAATTTAATATTTACACAATCTAATAGAGATAAGATGAGTGAAGTAAAAGTAAAAGAGCCGTTATTTTCGGCAAAGAATAAAAAGTTAATTTCCGATCCGTTGAGTGATGACAATCCTGTAACAATTCAGGTATTGGGAATCTGTTCTGCCTTAGCAGTTACGGTTCAGATGAAAGGAGCTATGGTAATGTCTGTAGCGGTAATCGCAGTTTTGATTATTGGTAACGTATTGGTATCCTTAATGCGAAACATTATACCACCAAGAATTAGAATTATCGTTCAACTGGTAGTAGTAGCCGCGTTGGTTATCATTGTAGATCAAGTACTACAAGCATTTGTATATGACGCTTCCAAAACACTTTCGGTATTTGTCGGTTTGATTATTACCAATTGTATCATAATGGGACGTTTAGAAGCCTTTGCCTTGGGTAACAAACCTTGGGCATCTGCATTAGATGGATTGGGAAATGGATTGGGATATGGATTGATTTTATTCATTGTATCTTTTTTCAAAGAACTATTTGGAGCAGGAACTTTATTTGGAATACAAGTATTTGGAGATTCTGCAGAAGGAACAGGATTATATGCAATGGGATACGAAAACAATGGTATGATGTTATTACCTCCATCATCATTGGTGATTGTTGCCATCATTATTTGGGTGCAAAAAGCTCGTAATCCAAAATTGCAAGAAGCATAATTAACACACGAATTAATACAATTTAAAAGATAAAATAAATTAGAAATGGACTACATTAATATATTTTTCCAAGCAGCATTTATTGACAATATGATTTTCACTTTCTTCTTCGGAATGTGCTCGTATTTGGCAGTATCAAAAACTGTAAAAACTGCAGTAGGACTTGGAGCAGCCGTAATATTTGTATTGGGAGTAACGATTCCCGTTAATTATTTGTTAGATGTTTTTATCCTTCAAGAAGGAGCATTAGCATGGTTAGGAGAAGGATATGCAGCTTACGATCTAAGTTTCCTTAGCTTTATAATGTTTATAGCAGTAATTGCATCAATAGTGCAATTGGTAGAAATGTTAGTTGAGAAATTCTCGCCAGCATTATACGGAGCGTTAGGTATTTTCTTGCCACTCATCGCAGTGAACTGTGCCATATTAGGAGGTGCATTGTTTATGCAACAAAAAGCATTTGCCAATGTTGGAGAAGCTACTTCTTATGGATTGGGAGCAGGATTTGGTTGGTTTATAGCTATTGTATTGATAGCAGCAATCAGAGAGCGAATAAAATATTCAAACGTAATGAAACCCGTAAAAGGAGTAGGAATGGCATTTATCCTTACAGGACTGATGGGATTAGCATTTTTAGGGTTTTTAGGATTTAAATTAGTTTAATAATAGACAGATAATAAATTATTATGGATTATAGTGTAATAGCAGTTGCAATAGTTGTATTTTTAGTAGTAGTACTATTTTTGACATCAATATTGTTGTATGCAAAAGCAAAATTAATGCCTTCAGGTAAAATAAAAATTACCATTAACGGAGACAAAGTATTAGAAGTAGATGGTGGAGACACACTTTTGAATACATTAAGCGCACAAGGAATATATTTGCCATCCGCTTGTGGTGGTGGTGGAACATGTATTCAATGTGTTTGTCAAGTTCATTCAGGAGGCGGAAGCATCTTACCTACTGAAGAACCTAATTTTTCTCGTAAGGAGATAGCTACAAACCATAGACTAGGTTGCCAAGTGAAGGTAAAAGAAGATATGGAAGTGGAAGTAGAAGAAGAGATACTTGGGATAAAAGAATGGGAAGCTGTAGTTGTATCTAATTACAATGTAGCTACATATATCAAAGAATTTATAGTTGAGATTCCAGAGGATATGGACTATAAAGCAGGAGGTTATATTCAGATAAAGATACCTAAATGCGAAGTGAAGTTCTCAGATATGGATGTAACAGCACACCCACAAGATCATCCAGGAGAGCCTAAGAAATTTGAAAAAGAATGGGCAGAAGGACCATTTGCTTTAAGAGGACTAGTAATGAAAAACCCAGAAGAAGTAGTTCGTGCGTATTCTATGGCTTCTTACCCCGCAGAAGGTCGTAGAATAATGTTGAATGTTCGAGTTGCAGCTCCGCCATTTGATCCAACTTTAGGACCATTGAGAAAAGACAAAGACGGAAAACAAGTAATGGGAAGAGACGGAAAACCAGCACACGAAGGAGGATGGATGAACGTGAATCCAGGAATAGCATCATCTTATATATTTAATTTAAAAGAGGGAGACAAAGCTATTGTATCTGGACCTTATGGAGAGTTCTTTATCAATGACTCAGACTCAGAAATGTTGTACATAGGTGGAGGTGCAGGAATGGCTCCGATGCGATCTCATTTATACGAGTTATTTCATACGTTAAAAACAGGTAGAACTGTAACATATTGGTATGGAGGAAGATCAAGAGCAGAGTTGTTTTACATACATTATTTTAGAGATTTAGAAAAAGAATTTCCAAATTTTAAGTTTTACTTAGTTTTATCTAATGCATTACCTGAGGATAACTGGCAAGTAAAGAAGGATATTAACGATACCGAAGGAGATGGATTTGTGGGCTTTGTACATAACGCAGTAATCAAAGAATACTTAGAAAAACACGAAGCACCAGAAGATATAGAATTTTACTTCTGCGGACCTCCAATGATGAATAACGCAGTAGTACAGATGTGTGACGAATGGGGAGTACCTCCAGAAAATGTTCGTTTCGATGATTTCGGATAGATTTCTATTAGAACACCAAAACTTAGAAACCAATTACTTTTTTTGTAATTGGTTTTTTTTGGTTAAATTTGAACAATGAACTACTCAACTGACCAAATCAACTATAATCATTACCACCTAAAAGGGGCGACTATCACTGAATAGAAATGCTGTAACTAATCTTTAAATTTACGAGAGTAAATTATGCGAGAGAGCGAAACGAAGCGGACAAGATGATTTTGAAATTTACATTCTAAACACTCCATAAAAAACTCCGTGCCTGAACCGCCTCATCAGTTGCGGATTAGAGTATCGGAAGTATGGTTGACCCAACTTAGATTGAACAGATAAATGGGAGATTTTTGAGTAAGTGGACTTGCTCGGGGGGAGGGAAGCAACCCTGCTGGTACTTTTGCTAACTTTTTAAAAATGTTTTTAGATTATCATAGATGATTTTTAGATTCAACTTTCCAAAACTGAACGCCAAGTGTAGAGAGCCCGCAGGGCTAGTTTTTCTTTTAAATTTCGATTGAAATGTCTTATATATATATAACTGCTGACTCTAATATTTTATTTTTAAAATTTAGTTTAATTTTATAATTATCAAATTTCAACCTACACTCGAGTGTTTTTGAACTTTCTTCTAGTATTATTATTTTTTTACCAAAAGATAATTTCCATTTCTCTAAATTGTCACCAATACCTAGCCCATTTATTAATTTTATAGTACAATTTTTATGAACCAGAATTGTATTTATTCGACTTCTTCTATTTCTGCAAGAAAATGTCAAACCGTAATGCAAATATGAGTAACTATATTCTACTATTTTCTTTGAGTAATCATCTAAAAATGGATATTTACATTTTGAAACATTTTTTGTTTTTCCAATTTCTTTTTCAATGTCGACTATGGACGAATCTTCATTAATTAACTCAACTAACTCTATAGATTCAAAGCCTTTATTTAATAAGTTATTGCTAGCCATAAAACAAAGTAATATTATGAAAGTTTTCATAGGCTAGTTATTTATTTTCAAATTCTTTTCTCGCATCTTGCTTTCCGTGATAACATTTACCGTTTGGAAAACATCCCCCGTGAAGATTTCCTTCTCTATCAGGTAGTCCAATTATGTTTCTGAATATGTTTTCATATCCCACTGCCACTTGATTATTATTTGTAACACCTTCATAACTAGTGTAACCATAGTCCTTCTGTCCTGAAACAAAATGTCCTATCTCGTGCCATAGAATAATACTTTCTTTTATATCTCTTGATAAAATAGGTTGAACGGCTGTAGGAGATATATCGTTAATCTTTGAATCAACTAATTTAAAATCAACATTAATAAAAATAGAGCCTTTAAGAACACCTTTTTTTGCTATTTGTTCTGATGAAGTTCTTTTGTGCATCCCTTTCCATTTGGTTACAGGGGATTTATTTTTTGATTTTCCAAACTTAATAGTTAAATTAACTTCATCATTATTTATAACGCCTTCAACAAAGGTTTTATATAGTACTTTTTGGTCATCAGACATTTCAGCAAAATCAAACTTAGATTGGTCTACTTTTAACTCTCCTTTGTCATTAACACTAAATGGAGAAGGACCAGGACTTCTTAACATATTTTTTTGTAAGACGATTTGAATGCTTTGTCTAAGTGTTTAACTGTTTTCTCTCTATTTTTCTTTCCTCTGATTTTGGCTTTGTCACCCATTGGATCGTTAGCCCAAATCGGATTATTCCCCATACTTGCATATGTACTTTCCCAAGGAGTTGTTTGGGTTTTTGGGTCAATACTTAACCATCTACCAAGTCTTGTGTCTAACTGTCTAAAGTACGTTGTATATGAGTTTCCAGCCCCTTTTATCTCATCATCTCGCTCACTTCCCGAATTAAATCCATACCTAAACCCATTCAACCCATAATTATAATTCAGGTTTGCTCGCATATTATTTCTTGATTACTTTTTTCATTACATTACCAGATTTTCCTTTTATAGATAAGAAATAAACACCTTTTGATAAGTTAGCAATATCTATTTGAGTTACAGTTGCTGTATTTGCCGAAATATTATTTAAAATTACAGCTCCTTTTGTGTCAAATAATTCAATTGTTAAGTTCTCACTTTCAGAAGTGTGGTATCGTATATTAATCACATCTTTAGTGGGATTTGGGTACACTCCAATAATACTAGCTAATGTGTTTTCATCTATTCCTACGTTACTTACACAGAAATCATGAGTGGCAGAACTTCCAAAATCTCCATCTACCACTTGCATCGTAACATAAGAATTTTGGTAGTAATCTTCAATTTTATAATCGCCAGCAGTTACTCCTGAGCAAAAGTCACCATTCATACCATCTCCAAAAGAATCATTAATCGTAAACGTGTAGCAGCCATTTGCTAAACAAAATTCTTCAATTATTTGTTCCCCATTTGGAGATTGATCAGTATAAGGACCTCCAGCAAATAGTACAGTTGTATTTCCTTGTTCGGTCACATTCCAAGTTATTTCTGAACCATAGCAGTCCATATCTAAAGTCAAAAACATCTGTTGTGCATTGACTATAGCATTAAATGAAATGTTTAGGTTATTGTTGGCAGAATATTCATCTGCTTGACCATTAGGATTACTTGCCACCACGCTTAAAGTATGCGCTCCGTTAGAAGGAACAGTAAACGAAGGTAGGGTTACACTTTCTGTAGCACCCTGAGCCAACGAACCGGTCCAGTTATACGTTTGATTAGCTCCACCTACTACACTATAATTAATCGTAAGAGAAGTAAGTGTTGCAGTTCCATAGTTCTTTAATGTAATTATAGGTTGTATGATACCAGAACATGTAGTGCCGTTGGAAACTGGTGCAGTCGCACCTTGAAAACCAGCGTCATAAGTGTACGTAGTACTAGAACCATTAGGATCCCATCCATCGAGGGTAGTTGCTCCTGTATTTTGAGGATCCAACCAGTTTTGCAATCTTTCACCCGGTATAGAAGAACCGTTTCCATCCCAAGACATCGAAAACTTACCATAGTAATCATCTATACTATTGCTACACGTAGCAGTACCACCATGAAGCTGACCAATGATTCTATGATTTTGATCAAACAATCCCGATCCAGAAGAAGCCGGTTCAGTAGTCGTGTTTCTTTCCCAAGCTTCTATTCTCCATTCAGAATTAGCCACCGAGCTCAATCCCGCTGCAGACTGCAAAGGATCATCGTCAAATGAAATCTTTTTCACATCGCCTCTAGGATGGTGAATTCCTACTGCCGATTGCGGAATCACACCAGTGTTGTCCCAGCCTGCATAATATACATTATAAGAAGCAGGTGGAGTAGAGTTTAGTTCAATCAATCCAAAATCAGAATCTGCCTTAGCCGCTTTTAATGAACTTCCATTAATGGAGGTGTTGATAGTTGTCGCTACACTATTTGCAGTCGTTTGAGACCCACAAGTAGTACTGTT
>CAMZLL010000143.1 GCA_947311505.1 uncultured Cryomorphaceae bacterium | reverse complement strand
TTGTTTTAATATATAATTCACCATCCTGATGATTTTCTAAACCACCAAAATATGATTCATTTTTAGCTCCATCCGATAGTTCGTGAATATCATGAGCTAACCGACCACGACCTTCTACTGTAACCCCCATTGTAGTTATAGCTGTTGAACCAGCTATAACTACAATGGGGGTTACAGTAGAAGGTCGTGGTCGGTTAGCTCATGATATTCACGAACTATCGGATGGAACTAAAAATGAATCATATTTTGGTGGTTTAGAAAATCATCAGGATGGTGAATTGTATATTAAAACAATGTATAGGAATATTTTCAAAAATATCTCAAACTCCCTAGATTTTTCTGATGGTGAAAACACTGCTGTTTTGGAGAAAAAATCATTTACGACAAATGTTCAAAAAGGCGAAGGTGTAGGAAATGTTTTAGCACGGTCTTTTGATTTTGGTGAAAAAGGTCATATGTGGGGAGACAAGGGGGCTGTGAATGTGTTAAAAGAATATGTAGAAAACAATCCAACAGAAGCAAAAACAAAGTTCAACCTTGATGTTGATGATTTTACAAACAAGGGGCTTGAAGCAGGTAAAGAAATAAACATTGCTAAAATCAAAGAATTTTTAGAAGAAAAAGACTTTAAGACTTTTGGTACAGAAAGTAAAGATTTAAACTGAGATAAAAATTTTTCAGACAAAGGTATTACAAAAGAATCATCGGCCGTTGCTTCTGCTACAGAAAAAACACCATCAGAGCCATCTGTAGACAGCGTAAAGGAAAAAGATGAAGTGGTATCTAAAATATCAGAAGAGTTAAAAGAAAAAAAAGTATATTTAGATAAATCAGAAAGATTAAAAAGTATATTAGAAAATAACGAAGCAGAATTTGAAAGATTAAAAGATTATAGGATAAAAGCAGGGGGTTCTCTGTATACAGCTATTAATGAAAATATTTTCAAGGCGGATGTTTTAGGAGATAAATTCAGCCACTTAAACGAAATACAAAAGGGAAGACTGATGACATCACTGTTGAATGAAATACAATCAGAAGTGCAAACAAGCACAAAAGATACAGTTTATGGATACGGCAGGACACAGAATATAAATAGAATGGATATTGGACAAAATCCAAATCTATTGAGAATTATCCAAAAAGCAGAAAATATTTTAGATAATCCTAGTAATTTAAACAATGCAACAATTAAACCAGAAGGGGCATATGCAGCAGCAAAAATCCCGGGAACAGTAGGACTAGATAAAATTCTAGATAATTACGAAAATACAGATGGGAATACACAAAGAGCGTACAGAAAGTTTGTTATGGATAGGGATCGAGAATTACAAAATGCCAATAAAGGAAAAACAGCCATAGTAAACGGGCAGTCGGTATCAGCACATACTATAACATCGCAAACAACACCAAGGTTCAACCTTGATAACACTTCATCTTCCTCTGCGGTTACTGCACCAATAGAAAAATGAGACAAAGTAGCTGTAGCAAATGACGGTAAAAAACTATACGGAAGAACAGAGGCAGAAGCTAGAGAAAAGGCAAAACAATGAAACAGGACCCATAGAGGTCAAGGCCCAAACTCTGAAAATTCTACCATGGGTGGTGGTAATAGAGCAGAAGCTGGAAGGTTAAACAGACTCCCAAACGGCACATACATAGACAGAGCAACAGGACAGAGATTTAACGCTGATAAAAGTCCAATAAGTAATAACCAAAATCAGCACAGGATAATCCACAACCAAAACACCGCGCGGACAAACTACAACCAAGGTCCGCGCTCCACACAACCAAACCACCAACCAACCCAACCTCAACCAACCCCAGAAACACAAAAAGGTTTTTATAAAGATGGATACATAAAAAGAGTTGGAGAATCATCGGTATCAGTTATAAAAATAGAATATTTGTGGATGTTGCTGGCTGAAAGGGTTTCATTGAAAAAGCAACGGCCGGTGCACCAAATGGAGAAGCAATGGATCCAAATAAATTAAATTATATTCAGGAAAAAATAAAGGAAATTTCAAAACAAAGTTACCCAAATACTAGAGAAGGGATGAAGAAAGCTTTAGCAGAGGCTCAAAAAATAAATATGAATAAGTTTTTAGAAAGTATGGATGATACAAGTAAATAATAAAACAACAAAGTAAAACACAAAAAAGTCAGTCCCAAAAAGACTTGACTTTTTATTTTATTATGATATACTAGTATCAGTTAGGCAAGGGAAGGTAAAATTTTCCAAGCAATTTGAAAACTAAATAAAGTTAAAAACAGCGACACACTAGATTGCTTCGCAGGCTCGCAATGACGCACAACCACGCAATGACGGACGTAGTCCGTCATTGCGAGCCACGAAGTGGCGCGGCAATCTAGTGTGTCGCTGTAACCAGATTCTGACACAGCAATCTAAAAAAGAAAAAAGCCTTTAAAATTAAAAAGCTTAAAATCTCAAAATATATATAAAACTTGTATATATTTTGAGGTTTTAAGCAATGGGCGAAAAACCTCGACTCTTTAAAAAGAGTCGGGCATTTCGCCCAAATTTTTTTAATTTAATTAAAGGGCCATCCCTGGCAACAGGGATGGTAAATATTATGAAAACTTTTTTAATTTTCTTTTTTCTTGTTCTTTTTTCTTTTTTTTCTGTCGGCTGTTCATCAACGGATGTGCAAAAAGGGGCTGAAGGCCTCAAATACGCTAATGACGGTGTATCAGTTGCTAGCGCCGGAAAAATTTTGGAAAATTTTTCCGGGGGTGACCCCACACTAATGGCCGCCGCCGCGGCGGCCAAAAATGCTGGGATGAATGCAGCTTTTCATGGATCCGAGGTGGTCCGTGAAAATATGCCGAAAAAAGCTGTCGAAAAGGCAGCTAATATTCAGAAAATTTTCTCAAGATAATTTTCTGATATTTCTCCAAATTTAACTTTATTTAGTTCGTTCTTTAAAAAATGTTCTTTATAAGGTTAAGTTTGGAGAATGCTTTAAATTCTCCGTTCTATCAGGATTTCAAAATTGTTTGAAATTCTGTAGAATGTAAATTCTAATTGTTTTTTGAAAATATAAAATAAAGTTAAAAACAGCGACACACTAGATTGCTTCGCAGGCTCGCAATGACAAATACAGTCCGTCATTGCGAGCCACGAAGTGGCGCGGCAATCTAGTGTGTCGCTGTAACCAGATTCTGACACAGCAATCTAAAAAAGAAAAAAGCCTTTAAAATTAAAAAGCTTAAAAT
>CAMZLL010000142.1 GCA_947311505.1 uncultured Cryomorphaceae bacterium | reverse complement strand
ATTATCAAAGATATTTTCATTTAAAAAATAAGTAAATATTGAATGACTTCATACCAACGCGTCAGATTCAGGTAAAATCTTGGTTAAAATGTTTGACAGAAAAACTTTGGGAGATATTTAAGTTTGCTCCAAACTGCCTGCTATAATTAAAGATGCTCAAAATTGGGGTTGTATTTCCTTTTCTAATACCATTAAGGGATATAAAATAGTCTAATAAATTATTTTGTTGTCACTATTTTTGCGTGAGGGATAGGAACGGCATCCTCCTGAAGCTTTTTGGAGCTTTAGGAGATATAGTGGATAGCCCGACCCAAAGGGGCACGCCCAAATTATAGAGGAATGAAGCTTTGGATTTTCTTGTTTTTTCGAGCTCATATTGATTAAAATAAACTACTTTAGATGCTTAATAGAATGGATATGAAGATTGGATTTGATGCGAAGAGGGCTTACCAGAACTACACCGGACTAGGGAATTATTCGAGAGATTTGCTGCGCAATCTTTTTGAGAATCAGTCTGCTTACACCTATAATCTGTACACTCCAAAAATAACAAAAAACCCCAATTTAAGTTTTATAAAAACGCATGCCAACGTAAAGGAAATAACGCCAACGACACCTCTGGACAAGACGTTTAAAGGATTGTGGAGGTCAGTAAATTTGGAAAAAACATTAATCTCAGATGAAATAGATATATTTCACGGATTGAGCAATGAAATTCCTAGGCGAGGAAAGAACGGTGCTATAAAATATGTGGTAACGATTCATGATCTTATTTTTAAACGTTACCCAAGAAATTACAAGGCAATAGATAGAAGAATTTTTAATGCTAAGTTTAAATATGCTTGTAAAAACGCTGACCAAATAATAGCGATAAGCGATCAAACGAAGCGAGATATTATAGAGTTTTACGACATTTCAGAAGATCGAATAACGACTATTTATCAGACTTGTCATGAGAATTTTAAGAAGGAGTATTCTACTGAAATAAAAGAACATATTCGACAAAAATTCTCGTTACCAGAAGCGTATATTCTCAATGTCGGAACAATAGAAACACGTAAGAATTTAATAGGTGTATTGAGGGCTATGCCCTTGATGAAAAACGATTTGCCGTTGGTGGTAGTGGGTAGAAAAACGAAGTATTTTAATTTTATAAAAGTGCAAATGCAAAAATTAAAAATAGACCCGAATAGGGTTATATTTTTGAAAAATGTATCCATTGAAGAACTGCCTTCGATTTATCAAATGGCATCTGTTTTTGTTTACCCTTCCTTCTTTGAGGGGTTTGGCATTCCGATTATTGAGGCATTGCATTCTCTCACACCAGTAATTACTTCAAAAGGTAGTTGTTTTCCTGAGGCAGGAGGTCCTGACTCCGTTTTTGTTGATCCAACTTCAAGTGAGGAAATAGGAGCGGCTATTGATGCAATACTAAACTCCAAAGAAAAGCAAAATCAAATGGCTGTTGCCGGAAAAAAGTTTGCTCAAAAATTTGAACCAGAACTACTTACTCAACAATTATTAGACGTTTACCAAAATTTATAAAATGAATATAGATGCAAATGCATTATCCTTGCTAAAAGAAGATCGGGCTATTATCGCTACCTATTTTGGTCAGGAGTTTTTAATATCTTCTCTAAATACTAATTTTCTAAAAGACCTAAATTCAACTGAGTTTTGGGGTGCTGATTCTAAAGAATATTATCTTTTGCTACATGCTGACAGTCAGTTACTGAACCTTACAGACCATATTCCTGAAGTTCTTTGGGAATTGATAGATTATAACACGAAACCTACCTATTATAGAATAGAAAAAGGGAGTAGAAATAAGACCTTATCATTTGATGACAACTCGTTGTTTTCATTTATGTTTACGTTAGATGAAACGTTAACAAGAACGCTCCAAAAAATACGTCAGCCACTAATATTGATTGCTAAAAAAGCTGTTTCGTCAAAATATTTTGCAGCAACTGAGCCAGCGGATTCTCAATTTATTGTAGATTTGCCCGCTGAATTGAAAAACACAATTCCATCCATAATTCAACTCGGGACACAAAGTGAAGTTAGCATCATTCGAAAATAAAATACGAAAAACCATATCCAAAGAACAGTTCTTTGCTACCATTGGTAAAATAGGAGCCGAACTCCATCAGCCGGTATTCATAATTGGTGGATATGTGCGTGATTTGATACTAGATCGACCGTCCAAAGATATAGATTTTGTAACCAAAGGACAGGGGATAAAAGTGGCTGAAGAAGTTGCAAAGCGATTGAGAACCAATCAAATTTCGATTTTTAAAAGCTACGGAACGGCTATGATAAAACATGGCGATTTGGAACTCGAATTTGTAGGTGCTCGAAAAGAAAGTTATGACAGAAATTCTCGCAACCCTATAGTAGAAGATGGCACAATCGAAGAAGATCAGCTTCGGAGAGATTTTACTATAAACGCACTCGCTATAGATTTGTCTGCTGAGAATTTTGGTAAAATAATAGACCCTTTTAACGGTATTCAAGACATTGAAGACAAGGTATTGCGTACGCCTTTAGATCCTGACATTACCTATTCTGATGACCCCTTGCGTATGTTTAGAGCTATTAGATTTGCTTGTCAATTGGGTTTTGAGATAGAAAAAGAATCTATTGCTGCCATAAAAAGGAATGCTAGTAGGGTGGATATTTTGTCCCAAGAACGTATAATTGATGAGATCAATAAAATGATACTTTCTCCCAATCCTTCACTCGGATTTAAACTAATGTTAACATTAGTTTAAATCCGAGTGAAGGATTGGGAGAAAGTATCATTTTATTGATCT
>CAMZLL010000141.1 GCA_947311505.1 uncultured Cryomorphaceae bacterium | reverse complement strand
TTTATGACAGAAGCATGACATTTGCATGGTAATACCGGGTATATAGTTTTTAAAACATCTGATTTTGCTTCATTTATACCATTACTGGATTAAATTAAACTACATACATTGAAGACTTTACAGCGTCCATGATACGTTTTACATTAGGCAAAGCTTCTTCGATAAGCGGTTTTGCAAAAGCAAATGTTTTAAAAACTATATACCCGGTATTACCATGCAAATGTCATGCTTCTGTCATAAAAAAGTAAAAGCTGACTTTTGGTAGATTATTGTTCGTGTAACTTCCTTTTATTTGCATCCTAACTAATTACGATGCATAAAATAAGCTTATCCGCAATATTTATTCTTTTGATAGGAATATCTTTTGGACAACAAACTCAAAACATAAAAGGTACCGTTACCAATAGTTTTACAGATAGACCTATAGTAGATGTTGTGGTTTCTGTATTGCTCAATGATTCCGTTATTCAAAAAGGATTTACCGATGAAAATGGAGCCTTTCTATTTAAGAATATAAAACTAGGCTTATATGATTTGCAATTTGTTCATTTAGAGTATGAGTCATTTATTTTGCCCGATGTCACTACATTATCAAGTAGAGAGCTCGTTGTAAAAGTACAGCTTGTAGAAGCGTATAAGCAGCTGAAGGCATTGGAAATAACGCCACAAAAAGATCGTTCTAAAAATAATAACGAGATGGTTACCAATAGTGTAAAAACCATCTACATACAAGACATGCAAAAACTAGCAGGAAGCTTGGATGACCCTATTCGAGTGGCTGGTATGATGAGTGGAGTTACGGCTAGTCCTGCTTTTTCAGAAAACTTTATTTCCGTTAGAGGAAATTCTTCAAGAGGATTGAAATACATACTTGAAGGTGTGGAATTAAACAATCCCGCACACTTTGCTCGAATTGGAAGTTCGGGAGGTATTTTTACTATTTTCAGCATGCAAATTCTCGATAAAAGTGATTTTTTTACAGGAGCATTTCCAGCGGAATACAGCAATGCGTTGAGTGGCGTATTTGACGTAAACCTTAGACATGGCAATAATGCTACAGATGAATATTCGATAAAACTGGGGACACTGGGATTGGATTTTACAGCTGAAGGTCCTTTCAGTGCTAAAAACAAAGCAACTTATTTGGTAAACTATCGCTACTCAACTGTGGGTATGGCAAGGGTTTTTAAATCTCCTGCTATACCTACCTATCAAGACTTATCTTTTGTGTTGAATTTTCCTACGAAAAAAGGCTCAATTAATATATTTGGAATCGGAGGGTTAAGCAATAGAAAAGTCATAGCAGAGCCAGATAGTACACTTTGGAAAAGAGATGTTGACAGGCATAACCTAACGCTTCAAAGCGATATGGCAACACTTGGAGCAAGCTACAAACAACACTATAATGAAAAGAATTTAGGTAAATTAACAGTTTTGGCAAGTACATATCGTCAGATTGACAATAGACAATACCTGCAAGATGATTATTCCGAAATAATTAAATCTAAAAATGAATACAAATCCACACCGCTAAGTATTGCGTATTCATTGAAACATAAATTTTCTCGAAGACACACCAATAAAACTGGGCTCTCTGGAGAGTATGCTACACACAACTGGATGCTTATCAAAAGAAACTATGCCGAAAGCATATTAGATACCAACGTACTCGGGTCTGGTAGTTCGCAAACATTTAAAGCTTACACCCAATCGAGAATACTTCTAAATGAAAAAACAAGCTTAAATATAGGTGTTTCCAGCTTGTATCATCATGTTAATAAAGCATTAGCTATTGAGCCTCGGGTTGGAATTTCCTATCAAACGAAGAAAAAAGCAAAGATTTCTTTAGCTTTAGGACAACACAGTCAAACAGAACATTTTGCGACTTACAATTACAGACTTGTAGATTCTTTGGGTGTGAGTTCATTGCCCAACTTAGATTTAAAATTAACAAAAGCTTATCACGCTATTGCAGGTTTTAGAAAAAGCATTTTTAAAAATCATTATTTCAATCTTGAAGCATATTACCAATATTTAGTAGATGTACCAGTTGAAAAAAACGGAACATTTAGTATGTTGAATATGGAAGAAATCGACCAAGTAAGACCGCTCGTTAATGATGGTACTGGAGAGAACTATGGGGTAGATTTTGGAATAGAAAGATATGCTAATAAAGGCTTATACTACATCATTAATGCAAGTGTGTTTGAATCCAACTATACTGCTGGCGATAGCATTAAAAGAAGCACCGCTTTTGATAGAAAATTCAATGTGAAATTTCTGGCGGGAAAAGAATATATTGTTGGAAAGAAGAAGGGGAAAAGGAATTTTTTAGGTTGGAATACCAATGTTGTTTATGTAGGTGGTCGACCTTATACACCTTTAGATCTTAATGCTTCTGCACCAAATAATGAAACCATCCTTGATGAATCATTGGCATATAGCCAAAAAGAGGATAATCTGTTTTTTATGGATGTAACGTTTACTTATAAAATAAATAAGAAAAATAGAACAGGAATTTGGTCGTTGCAAATCAAAAATATATTCTCCAACAGCAATGCTATTTATAGAGAATACGATTCTGTTCTCAAAAAAGAAGTAACCGTAGCTTCTACGAGTTTCTTTCCGAACTTAAGTTATAAGATTGAGTTTTAACCTTTCTTTAATTGAGTTTTACCCCCATTTTATAATTCACGACTTGAGTAGGCTTGCTATTTTTTACATCTTCGTAATATCTATATTCTCCTTGAATATTGCCATTGATGTATAGCTTTCGTTCTTTTAAATTTCCAGATTTATAATAAGTTTTATATTCTCCATTTAAAATACCATTGGTATATCTACAAGATAAAACTGGTGTTCCGTTCTCTGCGAAGGTGTTGTAATTGCCATGCAATTCTCCCAAACTATATGAGCCTATTTCTTGGGCTTTTCCATTTTTATAGAAGATAGTGAAATCTCCATGATATAATTTGCTGCCATTGTATGGTTTTACTAAGTGCCAAGATTGAATGTGATCTGGAGTGTTTGGAAAAAATACAATAAGAGTGTCTTGGGCAAAAATGTCTAGTGAGAATAAAAAAACGATAAGTAAAAAAAATAGCTTTTGCATAGGTTAATATTTAGATTGAAAATAGTGCAAGATGTATTCCACAATTTGTTATTCAGGATAGCACAAGAAATACTTACGTACCGTTTTTGTTAAAGCTTGAATATTTAGATTGTCAGAAGCTTCGGTAATATCTTTTACATCACCATTTTTATATTTAATCTTGATACTATCACTACTTGGATTGTATGCATTGTTTTCTATATAATCTGAAAAAACAAAGTAATGTGTATCTTTCTCAGTTACTCCTAGTTTTGAAACGGCTAATGCCTTAAATACCTCTACTTCATCCGTGTTAAATGCAGTAGATTGCATCTTTATTTTTAGTAATTTTCTATTGATAATCATTCCTGCAAGTAGCGACAAAACACGATCTTCGTGAGCTACCCAAACTTTAATAGCACCCAGAATATCCGTATCGTCCAATTGCGCAAAGGCATCCAATGTTTTCTTATCAGCAAAATCAGCTTTGTTAATTTTGTGATACAAAAAATACGCTAACGCAGGACTACAAAACAACTTCACACCTTGGTCTGCTAATTCCTTGGCTCGTTCGAGGGTTTTTACCAAAGTATATTCAGCACTTAAAACAGTTTTGTGTAAATATACTTGCCAGTACATCAACCTGCGTGATACTATAAAATTCTCTACAGAGTAAATACCTTTTTGCTGCATAACCAATTCATCATTGTCAACTTCTAGCATTTTTATGATTCGTTCGTTGCTAACCACTCCTTCTGATACTCCGGTATAAAAACTATCTCTTTTTAAGTAGTCTAATCTATCCATGTCTAACTGGCTACTAACTAGCTGATACAAAAACTTCTTAGGATATTCGTTTTTGAAAATAGAAATAGCAATAGATAGTTCTCCATTAAATTCCTTGTTTAATGCTTCCATGTAAACTAAAGACAGCTCTTCGTGATGCATTCCTTTGACTATCGAATGTTCTAATGCGTGAGAAAAAGGTCCGTGTCCAATATCGTGTAGTAATATCGCCAGTACCACCCCTTTGGCTTCATCATCTGTAATTTCATAACCATTTCCTCGTAGCGCGTTGATAGCTTGCAACATTAAATGCGTGCAGCCTACCACATGATGAAAACGCGTATGCAATGCGCCAGGATAAACTAAATGCGTAAGTCCCAACTGCTTAATTCTTCTCAATCTCTGAAAATAAGGATGATCAATAACGTCCAAAACAATTTTATAAGGAATCGTAATAAATCCGTACACAGGATCATTGAATATTTTGGTTTTTTGCATTCCGTTCATTCCACAAATATACAAAATTGAGAACAAAACAAACTTCTTATAAATGTCAAGAATTATATTTATCTTTGTGATATGAAATTACCACAGTTTAGTAAAGTTAATACACATCGGAGATTTGATTATACTCCGATGTATTATGACGAGCGTAAAGAAAAAATGAAAAAACGCATAGAAAAAGCTGAAGCAGAAAAAAGTGCAAAATCAGGAGATGAAAACGTAGCGAGAGAAGTAAGAATGAGGAGTGCGTTTGAACAAAATGCAAAATCCATGCATATTGCGCCAAGTTTATCTGTAGGATTTGTACGTGGATTTATCATCTCAGCAATAGTGCTTTATATGTGCTATTATGTATTTATGAATATAGAAGCAATACTTGCTTACGTTACAAATTAGGTTTTTATAGATGCCAGATATAATAAAACTGCTATCCGATAAGATAGCAAATCAAATAGCAGCCGGAGAGGTTATACAAAGACCCGCGTCTGCAATCAAAGAACTTTTAGAAAATGCCATTGATGCCGGAAGCTCCAAAATTGATGTGATAGTCAAAGATGCGGGTCGAACTCTTATACAGGTAATCGACAACGGATGTGGAATGACCGAAACAGATGCTCGTATGTCTTTTGAAAGACATGCTACATCAAAAATTAGGTCTGCAGATGATTTGTTTAATATCAGAACCAAAGGATTTAGAGGAGAGGCATTAGCGTCCATTGCCGCTATAGCTCAAGTAGAGTTGCGTACCAAATCAAGCGAAGCAGACCTAGGAACGTGCATAAAAATAGAAGGAAGTAAAGTAACAAGTCAAGAAGCTGTACAGTGTCCAACGGGAACCAACTTTCAAATAAAAAACTTGTTTTTCAATGTTCCAGCTCGTAGAAACTTCCTAAAATCTAATGCGGTAGAAATAAAACACATCATAGATGAAATAGAACGTGTGGCTTTACCGCACGCAGATATACATTTCACGTTTATTCATAATGGCAATGAAATTTTCAATCTTCATCCAGGTACATTTAGACAAAGAATTATAGCTATATTTGGAAAAAAATTCAACGAACGATTAGTTCCTATAGAAGAACAAACCTCTATAATGAATATCTCTGGATACATCGTAAAACCTGAATTTTGCAAACGAACACGAGGCGAACAATTCTTTTTTGTGAATAAAAGATTTATAAAAAGTTCTTATTTAAATCATGCAGTAAAAAATGGATTTAACGAATTACTTGCTAAAGGTCAATTTCCGAGTTATTTTTTATTTTTAGAAGTTGATCCCGCAACTATTGATATAAACATACACCCAACTAAAACAGAAATAAAATTTGAAGACGATAAATCGCTCTACGCTATTGTGAATTCTGCGGTTAGAAACGCATTAGGTAAATTTAATTTAGCACCGAGTATTGATTTTGACCAAGAAACTTCATTTAATGTTCCTCCACTTCCCAAAAACAGACCGGTATTTGAACCTACTATAAATGTTAATCCTGATTTTAATCCTTTTAAATCTTCTGGAGGTACATCTAGTAAAAATACATCGGGATCAGGTAGTTTTGCATCATTTTCAAAAAAAACTTCTGGAGGCAATTATAAAATCAATATTTCAAACGAAGAAATAGAGGCGAACCTAGATCTATTAAGTTCTACGACAGAAGTTCCAGAAAGAAACAATCAAACTGACATATTTACTGATTTGACTACTTTGGAACAAAATTCGAAGGAAGAAAAAGCAACAATAAGACAAACACAATACGATGCTAGCAAAACGTTTCAGCTTCAAGGAAAATACATACTTACACAAGTAGGAAAATCTTTATTGATGATAGATCAACGTAGAGCACATCAGCAGGTGTTGTTTGAGCGTTTTTTGTTAAGTGCGCAAAATCAAGATATTACTTCTCAAAAGTTATTATTTCCAAAAGTAATAGAATTTGAAAACAGTAATTATGCTTTGATTTTAGAGTTGATAGAAGATGTAAATGCTATGGGGTTTGAACTTTCGGATCTTGGAGGGAATACAATTTCTGTAAGTGGAATACCTACAGGAGTAAAAGAAGAGCAAATAGAGGCAACACTAGAACTTTTTGTAGAACAATGCAAACAAAACAGCGATAAACTCAAGCAAGAGCATCTAGTAACGGTAGCTTGGAGTATGGCAAAAGGTGCCGCAATAAAGAGAGGTAGGAAGTTGTCTTCCGAAGAAATGGGCATCTTGCTTGACGAATTGTTTGCATGCACCTCGTCTAATTACAATGCAAAAGGGAAGCCCATTGTAGTGTCGATGAGTGCAGACGAAATAGAACAAAAATTTGGAAAATAAAATTACTTATGTTTGACCAATTATTTAGAAATATGACTCCAGTAGTCAAAAATTTATTGATAATAAATGTTATTGTTTTTATAGCAAACGCATTGTTGTCATCCAAAGGTTTTGTACTCAATAATTACCTCTGTATGTATCATTATACTTCTGAAGATTTTCAGCCATATCAGATTTTTACATCCATGTTTGCGCACGGATCATTGATGCATATTTTTGCAAACATGCTCGGCTTGGTATCTTTTGGTACAGCTTTAGAAGAAGAGATAGGTTCAAAAAAATTCTTCATTTTATATATGTTTGCTGGGGTGTTAGGCGGGCTTGTTTATATCGGATTCCATATGGGGCAATTGCTTTTTGTAGGTGAAAGTCTAATGATTGGAGCAACTGACATTATAGATTATGGAACTTCATTTTCGTTTAGGTACACAGAAGCCTTAAATAATGTTACTGCCAATAAGGATTTGGTCAATGAAATTATTTTTTCTAGAGTACTTGGAGCTTCAGGAGCGGTATTTGGTGTTTTTGCAGCCGTTTATAAATACCATCCAAATACTGAGGTTATGCTTATGTTCCCTCCTATTCCATTAAAAATAAAAATTCTTTTTAGTATCCTGATGGTAGGGTCTTTGGTACTTTCCATCTTCCCTTTTGCAATGCAAGGCGTAGCACACATGGCGCATTTTGGTGGTGGATTAGCAGGATTAATACTGGTTTACTTTTGGCAAAAAAACCGAAATACATTTTATTAAAAGAGTACAATGAATGATATTTTAGAAAATTTAAAGCGCCAGTTTAAAACTGGAGGGATGTATATTAAGCTCATCTACATCAATGTTGCGGTATTTATCATTTTTGCATTGGTAGAAGGATTGGGGGTGTTGCTAAAAATTCCCGCAATGGAATTAGCTCACTATCATTTCACACTAAACACTTCCATGTCTCAAATGCTCTATCAACCATGGGGTTGGATTACGTATATGTTTTTTCACGCAGGCGTCTTTCATTTAGCAATGAATATGATGATGCTTTTTTATATCGGAAAAATATTAGAAACATATCTTGGTGGTAAAAAGGTGTTGAGCATCTATATTTTAGGAGGGCTTGCAGGGGCTTTGGTTCAGGTAGTAGCAAAAAACTCGTTTCCAGCTTTAAGGGAGCAATTCGACTACCCAGTACTAGGAGCTTCAGGAGCTGTGATAGCTCTAGCGGTAGCTACAGTTACCTACGCACCAAAGTTAGAAGTGTATTTGTTTGGTTCATTCAAATTGAAATTACTCTGGATTGTTGGATTTTTTGTGCTTCAAGATATGTTGCAAATGTCTCGTGTCAATGGTGATGTAGCCAGTTTTACACATTTAGGAGGGGCACTATTTGGTTTTTTAATGATAACAAAATATAAAAAAGGGAAAGACATTACCAAGTGGTTTGATCCTATTGCTGCTTATATTAAGACTATTTTCAAAAAAGGAAAATCTACTAAAATGAAAGTGAAGTTCTCTAAACCCAGAGAACGAAAAAAAGCAACTAAAACTCCGCCAAGAGATGACTATGATTATAACGCCAATAAAGTAGCGCAACAAAAAAAAATAGACGCCATCCTTGATAAAATCAAATATAAAGGATATGATGGCTTGACTAAAAAAGAAAAAGATTTTCTTAATTCCATTAAATAAATGGCTACAACTACTCCAAATCATAGAAATACACCTTGGTGGGAGAGGCTACTAAAATCGGGGGCGTACGTTTGTATTCTTTTGCTTTTACTCTCTTATCTAAGTGCGTATATCTCTCCAAAGTCGGTTATGATTTTTGCCTATTTAGGTTTGATTTATCCGATACTGTTATTTGCTAATTTAATTTCGCTCGTATTTTGGGCATTTCGTAAAAGGAAACTATTTTTCTTTGTTTTATTTGCCATAATCATAGGGATGATTCCTTTGAGTAGATTTATACAAATCACATTTTTTGAACAAGAAATTGCTACAGAAAAATCATTCAAAATCATGAGTTTCAATGTGCGTGTATTTGATTTGTATAACTGGTCTGGAAATATAGCTTCTAAGGATAAAATCATTGCTTTTTTAGATCGAGAAAAACCAGATGTCATTTGTTTTCAAGAATATTACCACGGTACAGGAAATAATTTCTCAGTGCGAGACACCTTGATGGATTTGTTGGATATGCATTATGTAAAAGAGCATTTCACAACCTCATCGTCTAGAAAAAACAAGGCAGGAGTACATTATTTTGGCTCTGCCATATTTAGCAAATATCCGATTATGAAGGAAGGAGTCATCGTTTTTGAAGGAGATAAAAACAATCACGCTATTTATGTTGACATTCTAAAGAATACTGATACTATACGAATTTTCAATGCGCATATTGGATCGTTAAAATTAAACAATGCCGATTATAATCTAATCGGGGGTGATGATAACAAGCCTTGGCCACATCAGAAAAAGGCATCTCAAAATTTCTTAAATAGAATGAGCCTCGCTTACGCCAAAAGAGTAGATCAGGTAACGGAATTGGTCAAAGAAACGATCAGCAGCCCCTACCCTGTTGTTATTTGTACAGATATGAACGATGTACCTTCTTCGTATGCATATCGACAATTTAGCAAGAATTACACAGACGCATTCGTAACGTCTGGTAGCGGAATAGGAAGTACTTACATTGGAGAAAATATTTTTAATACAATACTCCCAATCAACAGAATAGATTACATTTTTTATGACAGCAACTTTACAAGTAATTCTTTTATCACACACCAAGAGGAAATGTCTGACCATAGGGCTATTAGTTGTAGGCTGGGAGTGAAGTAGTAATTAGAGGTGTCCTTAAGGATATTAACGCATTAAATATTGTGTTTTTCAAAGTTGATTTATACAGGATCAAGCCATAAAGTTGGGGGATTTTAATATTTGTTTTACTTTGTAAAAAAAATGGCTATACTAAAAAATCCATTAAAATTTTAGTATAGCCAATAAAACTTACTAAAAACAAAAAATCCTTGTAATTATTTAAATTACAAGGATTTACTTTTGGCGCTTCTTCAAGGACTCGAACCTTGGACCCTCTGATTAACAGTCAGATGCTCTAACCAGCTGAGCTAAAGAAGCGTCTTTTGTCTTTTTATCACTTTTGTCTGTGAATGCAAAAAGTTTATTTCCTTATTGCGGGTGCAATAGTACGCAAAGTTTCGAAATAAACAATATATTTGCAGAAATAATTTTAAAAAAAATTAAAAAATGAGTTTAGTTAACGTAGGAACAGTAGCTTTTGACGCTATTGAAACACCATTTGGTAAAACAGATAAAATAATAGGAGGCGCTTGTACATACATTAGTTTGGCAGCATCTTACTTTACAAAAGGAGCAAAAATAATCTCTGTAGTTGGAGATGATTTTCCAAAAGAAACCATCGATATGTTTTCTGAAAAAGGAATAAGCACAGAAGGTCTTCAAATAAAGGAAGGTGAAAAAACTTTTTTTTGGTCAGGTAAATATCACAACGATATGAATACTCGAGATACATTAGATACACAACTTAATGTTTTAGAGAATTTTAATCCTGTAGTACCTGATAGCTACCAAGATTGTGAGTTTCTTATGTTGGGTAATCTTGCACCTACTGCTCAACTTCAAGTTATAAACAGCTTTGAGAATCGTCCAAAATTAATTGTTTTAGACACAATGAACTTTTGGATGGAGATAGCAATGGCCGATTTGAAAAAAGTAATCAAAGAAATCGATGTATTAACCATAAATGACGAAGAAGCTCGTTTATTGTCTGGGGAATATTCTTTGAGAAAAGCTGCTCGAATCATATTAGAAATGGGACCAAAATACTTAATTATCAAAAAAGGTGAACACGGAGCTTTATTGTTTGACAAAGAAAATATTTTCTTTGCGCCAGCGCTGCCTTTAGAAGAAGTTTTTGATCCTACAGGAGCTGGAGATACATTTGCAGGTGGATTTATTGGATATCTTGCAGCCAGTGGAGAGGTTTCTTGGGAAAGTATGAAGAGTGGAATCATAATGGGATCTGCCTTAGCATCTTTTACGGTTGAAAAATTCGGAATAGAAAGACTTAGAGATTTGACTATGGGCGAGATTGCAGATAGAATAGGACAGTTTGCTGAATTGACGAACTTCAAAATGGAATATCCATTGGTAGAAGAAAATAGATAACATCAAGGTGCTCTTAAAGTGCTAAAAAGCTCAATCTTTTATGAAGATTGAGCTTTTTGTTTTTTTACTAATTTTCGCTTGAAATAATCATAAGTCTCTAATTGTGCATGTATTAATTCATCTTCATTTTTTAAATACGAATTGCACTTCTCTTGATTTAATATTCTCACCTTATAATTTGCTTTCATTTGAATGGCTAGCATTTTTTTCAATTGTTTTTTTAATCTTTCATCATAAATAGGAGTTGTAACCTCTACTCGTAGATCTAAATTCCTAACCATCCAATCGGCTGATGAAATAAATATCTTCTCTGCTCCCCCGTGATAGAAATATAAAATACGTGAGTGTTCTAAAAACCGATCTACTATACTGATTACTTTTATGTTTTCACTCCACCCTTTTACATTGGGAACTAACGCACATATACCTCTTATTATTAAAGTGATTGCTACACCAGCTTGACTTGCTTCATATAGTTTTCGAATTAGTTCTTCATCTACTAAGTTGTTGAGCTTTAGTACAATTTCTGCTTTTTCTTTTGCTTGGGCTTTTTTAATTTCAAAATTGATTAATTGTATAAATTTTCTACGTGAACCGTTAGGGGAAAGAATCAGATGCGAATATCTTTTTACTTTGTAGTTGCTTTCAAAAAAATCAAATACTTTTTCTACCTCCAAGGTTATACGAGAGTCGCAAGTCAAAAGCGAAGTGTCGCCATATACGGTAGCTGTGCCTTCATGGAAGTTGCCAGTCCCGATATGGGCATATCGCATCACTTCTCCTTGGTCGTGTTTTTCGATATAAATCAATTTGGAATGCACTTTTAGACCTTTCACTCCAAATATCACTTCAGCACCAGCTTCTTGGAGTATATTGGACCAAAAGATATTATTTTTCTCATCAAATCGAGCTCGTAACTCTACGATTACCCTTACTTTTTTTCCGTTTCTAACCGCACTGACTAATGCATTGATGATTTTAGAGTTGCTCGCCACTCGATACAAATTAATGCAGATTAAGCTCACTTTGGGGTCAATAGCTGCCTCTCGTAAGAGCTCAATTACATAATCAAAAGATTGATACGGATAATTGAGCATAATATCCTGTTGCTCAATCTGTGTCATTACGCTTTTTCCTTTTTCAAAATAAGGGTGCGGAAGAGGTGGCAATTTTGTAAACGTAAACTTGCCCCCATCCAGCTTTGGGAATTTCATAAAGTCCTTGAAGTTGTGATACCGACCTCCTGGCATTATGTTTTCTTCGTTATTGATACCTAATTTTTTCATTAAGAAATAAAGCAAATCATCGGGCATGTTTTTGTCGTATATAAAACGAACTGGCGCACCCATTTTTCGGTTCTCAATACTGATAGATATCTGCTCCAGTAGGCTTACACTGATGTCGTCATCAATGTCTAACTCTGCGTCTCTTGTAAACTTGATAGTATAAGCTTTTATCTTGTCAAAACTAAAGATAGAATATATGTCAGAAATATTTGCTCGTATAATATCATCTAGTAATATGATGTATTTTTTGTGATTTTCGCTTTGTTCAAAAACATAAAATCGAGAAACATTATCTGTGGGAATCTCCAATAAACTATACTTAACATCAGCATTGTCTTTGTTATATAATTTAATAGACAAATATATCTTTTTATCTTTTAAGATGGGTAGTTGTCTTTTTTTATCTAGCATCAAGGGTACTAAGTGAGGACGTACTGAGTCCGAAAAGTAATTGGCAACTTCTTTATTTTGCGACTTGTTTAATTGTTTTTCATTAATGATATAAACCCCTTCTTGCTCGCAAAGTGATTTCAAATCTTTGAATATTTCTTCAAACTTTTGTCGTTGTGCCTCTACCGTATGTTGAATTTCTTTTAAAAGTTCCTTAGGCGATATAGCTAGCCCACCTTTTACTTTTTTAGATAGCAATTTTAATCTACGCACGGATGCTACTCGAACTCGATAAAACTCATCTAAGTTGTTAGAAAAAATCCCTAAAAAGCGAAAGCGTTCTACTAACGGGTTTCTGGGGTCTTCTGCTTCTTGAAGCACTCTAGCATTGAACGAAAGCCAGCTTATCTCTCTGTTGATAA
The DNA here is from genome assembly GCA_947311505.1 of uncultured Cryomorphaceae bacterium. Taxonomy (GTDB): domain Bacteria; phylum Bacteroidota; class Bacteroidia; order Flavobacteriales_D; family Parvicellaceae; genus Parvicella. Next base: position 315 of record CAMZLL010000141.1, on the reverse strand, counting down.
AAGGTGCTTCCGAATTTTTTTTTATTTTAGAACTCATTCTTTATTTTATGGCTAACTAAGATTCATTTTGCTGAACCTATTTTTATGTCTTTTTAGTGTCTGGTCGAAAATAAACAAATCTCCACAAATTAATTGCTTATTGAAGTCGTTTTTGTTCTTGATATATTTTAGATAAGTCACTAAAAAGACATAAAAATAGGTTCAGCAAAATGAATCTTAGTTAGCCATAAAATAAAGAATGAGTTCTAAAATAAAAAAAAATTCGGAAGCACCTTTTATCAACAGAGAGATAAGCTGGCTTTCGTTCAATGCTAG
>CAMZLL010000140.1 GCA_947311505.1 uncultured Cryomorphaceae bacterium | reverse complement strand
GTTGTGTTGTTAGTCGATGGTTTGTATATATTTACTATAGGTTTGTTTCCAGAGGGAGGTGGAGGAGGGGGGGTATTATTATTATTATTATTATTGCTCGTCCAGTCGTCTTTGTGTTCGTCTGGTGCAGTATAACGTTCTCTCCCGTGAAGAATGTTCCATCTAAAGTTGATGCCTGTATAATGAAAACAATCATTTTCGCCATCGTTGAGCCCTGTGTACGTACCTCCGTCTATTCGGTCATTTAGTGCGTAGGTTATTTTATGTTCTATACCCACCGAAAAACTAGGTGTAAATTGATATCCAAGCCCAAATCCTAAGGAAGGTGTGAATTTAATTTCATTAACAACTTCATCTCTTGTAGTGCTAAAAAAAAGATCTTTTGTATTTGATCTCCCTGCTTCAATTGTGTATCCTGTTATGCCCACACCTCCAAAGCCATACATAATCAATCCTGTTCTTTCACGAAGCCTGTGAAGAGTCAAAACTCCCTCTATATCTCCTTCATGCAATGTCATTTCATAAGTGTTATAAGTAGGGATGCTTGTGTTAAATATCGCAAAAGAGTCTGCTGGAATGTTGTCTATCCAACCCGAATTGATACCTCCTAAATAACGACCTCTAATATCAAATGCAAAAAATGCGTTAGGTTTTTCGTAAATTGATTTTCCAATTGTAAATCCACCTCCAAAACCCGCTTGAGGGTTCGACAATGTGTCAGAATTATGATAGCTGTCAGGTTGTTGCCATGTAGCTCCGATGTTTAGCCCTAAATTCCAACCATTGTCATGTTCATAATCAACTTGAGCTTGTGTCGAAAATCCTAGGAATAATATAAAAGTTAAAAAGTAAAAGTTCTTAATCATAACGTGTAATTTTAATTCTTGACGTGTATTCAATATTGATGCCAAATGTACGTTGTTTTGCATTTTAGAAGATGAGAAATGTTTCTTATCGAGAATAATATGCATTTAATCGTATTTGAGCATGGTGTTTTTAGTTATATGTTTTTTAATATAAATGCTGCTTTCTCTATCTGTGAAGGGGTAATGTTTAAGTGTGTTACAAAGCGAATTTTTTTAGCTGCTACCGCTACACATAACACTCCCTTATCTTGTAGTCGCTTAACAACGACCTCTGCTTCTGATTTTGTAAATGCCATTACGATATTGGTCTGCACATCCTGAACACTTTCAAATGTAGGGTTTTGTGTACAGGCTTCTACTAATTGAGCAGCATGCTTGTGGTCTTCTTTTAGTTTTGGAATGTGATTTTTTAGTGCATATAGTCCTCCTGATGCAAGTAATCCTGCTTGGCGCATTCCTCCTCCAAATACTTTTCTAAATCTTCGTGCTTGATTGATGAATTGCTCATTTCCAAGCAATAAGCTACCTACTGGCGCTCCTAAACCTTTGGACAAGCAGATCGAAATACTGTCAAATAATTGACCGTAGTCTTTTTCGGTAGTCCCAGTAGCCACTATGGCATTATAAAGACGTGCTCCGTCTAAGTGTAGTTTTAAACTGTGTGTTTTACACATCGATTTTATGGCTTTTATTTCTGCTAGGTCATAGCACAAGCCGCCTCCCATATTGGTAGTGTTTTCCAAGCTAACTAAAGTGGTTTTGGGAAAATGCACATTGTCTGGGTTTACGCAATCCAAAACATCTTGTGCATTGATAAAACCATCAGATTTTTGAATCAATCGTGCAGATACTCCCGAATTCATAGCGATTCCGCCACCTTCAAATTTGTATATATGAGATTCAGAGTTGCAAATTAATTCGTTACCTGGGACGGTATGTGTTTTTATGGCTATTTGATTGGTCATTGTTCCTGAGGGGCAAAACAACGCTTTTTCCATTCCAAAAAGTTGCGCAGCGTATGCTTCGAGTTCGTTTACAGAAGGATCTTCCTCAAAAACATCATCTCCAAGGGGGGCTTGAAACATAAATTCCTTCATAGCAGTTGTGGGTAATGTAAAGGTGTCGCTTCTAAAATCTATGGTTTCATTCATAATAAGTTATTGATATTACTGGTGTTGTTTTCTGAATTTAATCTTGATTATTTCTCTTTTTATAATGAGTTCTACTATTTTCAACGGTGTCAATTCAATAGAGGAAAGTAGCTCTTTTTCGCTAACGTCTATGCGGTAAAGGAGCGTTCGCACATCTTGAGAATTGGTGTCCAAATAAATCATGATGTAGTATTCTAAAGTGTCAATTAGTTTTTCAAATGACAACTCCTCGTCTAGCGTTTCGTCATATCCACTTTGACGAAGATCTTTGTTTATTTGCTTTATTAGTGTTTTTAAATCGTTTTCACGATCCAGATTGGCTTCTGAATAATTGGTTTTTAACAGTTGATATGTTTCTATTCTTGGTGTCATTGTTAATCTAAAAACGCTACATCTTTTTCATCGCCTGCATTCATCAAGAAATTGATACCTGCCTGTATGGGGAAATCTTTGAATATAATCCGATGCATTACATTTGCTATTGGAGCTTGAAAATCATACCCTTTGAGTGCACGTACCAACTGTAGAGTCTTAACTCCTTCTGCTACTTCTCCTATTTCAGAAATGATGTCTTCCAAGGATTTTCCTTGCGCTAGGTTGTATCCTACTCTGAAATTTCTACTCAACTTACTGTTGCAAGTCGCTATCAAATCTCCAATACCGGCTATACCCAAAAAGGCATTTGGGTTGTATCCCAATGAATTTGCTATCGAAATCATTTCGGACATTCCTCTGGTTATTAAAAACGCTTTTGCATTGTCTCCATAACCCAGTCCACTTGCCATTCCTGCTGCTATGGCTATGTAGTTTTTTAACACGCCCGCAAGTTCTACACCAATTAATTCTTTACTACCAAAGACTTTGAATCTATTACAAGCTAGAACTTTCTTTCCTACTGTAATCACTTCTTTTGAATGACTTGCAATAACGGTAGCTGCCAGTTGATTGTCGTTAATTTCTACAGCAAGATTAGGACCGGCTAGGCATCCTATTTTTTCAACTTTTGTCTCCGAAGCAATCAGTTCAGACATAGTTTTAATATCCGCCCTTGTTAAATGAACATTTTCGTCTTCAAGATTTAAGTCAATTGAGAATTTATGTTCTAGGTGTAGTCCTTTTGTGCCATGAATGAGTATATGTTTGGCTGTGAGATGTGGCTTGAAGCTCGTAAGCATAGCTTTGAATCCATTGGAAGAAACGATTGGGAAAATTAAAGTACAATTTTCAGTAACTTCAGAAGGGGTATTGGTGGCTTTTATGCTGTCGTGAAGTTTTTGATTTTTATAAAAATGAGTTGTATTGATGGCATTTACACTTTCCATTTTACGAGTGTATAGTAAAACAGGATGTTTCTCAGCAAGAAGGTTGGCTATTGCCATTCCAAAACTGCCTGCGCCTATTACGCCAATAGTTTTATCCGTATCGATTTCATTTCTATCTGAATTCATTCAGACAAAACTAACTAAATTATCAAACAAAATCAAAGAATAAATTCTTAGTGTTTATTTCATCTGCTTTCTCATCATATACCAAGCAAGATTTCATTGGTTTACGGTACATATGCAAGCTTAATGAAGGTTGGTCGCTTAGGTTTTCTAATGCGTGAAATTCATCTACATGGTTTTTAGCTACAGCAACTTGATTTTCGGCAAGAATGCTTTCTCCAGTTTTAGTAAAACTATTGGTGTTTTTATTACGCTTAAATGTCTCTTCTTTCAATGAACCGTTAATCAAATAAACATAGCCTTCTTCACCATTGTGATTGTGAATGGCTGTTTTTTGGTGGGCAGCCCATCCGATAAGAATTAATTCAAATTCTTCGTTCTTAGCTACGCAAGTTCTGGTGTATCGTTCTTCTGAAAAATGAATTTGCCCTTCAAAATCTGCTAAGGTCAAATCTAATTTTGTAATGACATCCACAAATTCTTCGGGATTACAATTTGGAATTGCTTCTATTAATTTTTGGATTTTATGGTTACGGTTCATTAGTTTTTAAAATTTGTATGGAATGCAAATATACACACTACACATGTATTAAACTGTAATCTGTGTCACAAAGAAACCTGATGTGTAAAAGGATATGTTAAAAAGCTTTGTTTTCGTTGTTTGTTTTTATATATTCATCAAATTAAAATAGAAGTTTACCTTTTATGTAGTAACTTGTATGTCAAAATGAAACAGATGCCTGAAATAGAATTCCCATGTCCAGAATCCATTTCTGAAATGACACCCGTAGCAGGTGGGCATCATTGTAAGTCTTGCGATCAAAAGATCTACGATGTCACTGATATGAGTGAAAGTCAAATAGAAGCGTTAAAACAATACGAACCTAATCTTTGTGTGAGTTATGAAGAACTCGAAGACGAAGTAGCTCCAAAACTATTTAGCATTCGAAAATTTGCGTTAGCGGTATTGGTGGTATTTGGTACAGGTATGTTTAGTTTTACCAATGCACAGTTGCATGATGAGATTGGAAACGTGAAAACAGCTATTTTAAGCCCAGAAGAAGCGAGCGATTCAACTACTACTGTTGAATTATCAATTTTAGTTATGTATCGAAACAAACACAGTATTTCAGCATCTGTAGATGTTGTTTTACCCAACGGGAAAGTCATCATGTCTCACAAAAAACATGGAGCTCATGTTTTAAAAATACCTACTTATTGTATTGGCAAACAACTCACTATCAATGTGAGTAATGACGGTAAAACAAAAAGTAAAAAGCTTTTAATCCAGAAAGAAAACCGTCAAGTTGAGTTTACTTACTATGGTAAAAGTCATGGAAGACGCATGGTTCAAGGTCGGTTTTGATAAAAGTCTAATCCAATAAACTAATTCTAACTTTCTTCTTTTTCAACCTACTGTTATTTAACTGCTTGATCAACTGCTTGGTTTTGGTGTTGATAACTGAAACGTAAGAGCAATCTTGTTTTAATTCTATTACCCCTAGTTCATTTTTAGAAAGTTTCCCTTGTTTGAAAAACAGCCCTGCAATATCTCCTTTAGAAATTTTATCTTTTCTACCTCCAGAAATATAAAGCGTTTCCCAATTGCTATCTATAAATTCTTTTTCATTGTCCAAGGTTTGTAGTTGAAAATCTTTTATAAAATTTGGAAGCGCCTCCTTTTTCCATTGAATTACGTACGCAGTACCTTCACTATGCATACGTGCTGTCCTTCCGTTTCGGTGTGTATATTCATCTGGTCTGGTTGGCAATTCGTAATGGATAATAAAATCCAATTGGGGTACATCTATGCCACGTGCCGCAAGATCTGTTGCTATAAGTAATTTGCTCGAACCATTTCTAAATTTAATCAAAGCACGTTCTCTATCTATTTGTTCTAACCCTCCGTAAAAACATGAATGACTAATTTTATTGTCATTCAAATAATCGCTTATTGTTTTTATGGAATCTTTAAAATTACAAAAGACAATTCCGTTTCCTTTACCAATGTTTTTTATCAGTTTTAATAAGGTGTTTAATTTACTCTCAAATGGAGAAATAACGACTTTCAATTCCAATTCGCTTTGTCCTTCTTTTAGGTAGTTTAAATACTTGGCATTTGTGAGGTTCATGAATGCGGGTACTTTTACTTTTTGGGTAGCAGAAGTTAAGATCTTCTTTTTTACAACGTGTAAGCTTTCTACAATCTCCATCATATCTTCTTCAAACCCAACTTCTAAAGATTTGTCAAACTCGTCAAGAATTAGAGTGTGGATGGTATCTGTAGTAAAGGTTTCGTTTCTAATATGATCAGCAACTCTACCAGGAGTTCCTACCAGAATAGCAGGTGCGTGTCTCAATTCTATTCTATCCTTTGATCCTGAGCGTCCACCAAAAACAGCATTGGTTTTATAGCCGCTACCCATTTCTCGGATAACTTGCTCAATCTGTATTGCCAGTTCTCTTGAAGGTACTATAATTAAAGCTTGTACACCTTTAATTTTGGGGTCGAGCTGCGCAATTGTAGGGAGTAAAAAAGCCAAGGTTTTCCCCGTTCCCGTTGGAGATAAAAGTACGACTTCGTTTCGGTTGTTGATAGCATCAGCTGCATCGAGTTGCATTTGATTGAGTGCCTGAATCTTTAGTTTGGAAAGGATTTCCTTTTGATCTTTTTGTGTATTGCTCATTTTGTAAAGGTAGCTGTTTTTTTAGTGTATAAAAAAAGCACCACAAAAATGCGGTGCTTTTACTCTTAAATTGTTATTAACTTCTAAACTAATACTCGTCTTCATTAAAGAAGAAGTCTTCTTTAGATGGGTAATCAGGCCATATTTCCTCTATGCTATCATACGATTCATCTTCGTCTTCAATGGCTTGAAGATTTTCAACTACTTCTAATGGCGCACCAGTACGCATAGCAAAATCTATTAGCTCTTCCTGTGTTGCAGGCCAAGGAGCGTCTTCTAAATAGGATGCTAATTCTAATGTCCAATACATATTAAATTGTTTTATTTGTTATTACTATTTTCGGGAACGCAAAAGTAATTTTTTAGTTACAATATGCAAGCTTTTTCTTATTTTTTATAGCTAAAACTATGTAAGTCAATAGAAACAAGCGATTAACAACACTAGATTTACATTTTTGGTTCCCAGAATACTTCATTTGCGTCTAAATCTTGCGCCAATTTTCGCCCCAAGACAAATAAATAGTCACTTAATCGATTCAAATATTGAATAATCAACGGGTTAATGGTTTCGGTGTCTGCCAATTCTATAACTAATCGTTCGCATCTTCTACACACGGTACGTGCAAGATGGCAATAAGATACGGTAGTATGTCCACCTGGTAGTGTAAATTTGGTCATCGCAGGAAGTTTAGCATCCATCTTGTCCATTTCTTGTTCTAGTAATTCTATATCAGAAGGTAAAAGTTCAGGAATTTTAAGTTTAGGTTTGCTAGGGTCAGCTGCTAAATGAGAACCTAAAGTGAAAATACGATCTTGAATGATGTTTAAAATTGCTTTGTAATCTGCGTTTATATCTTGATCTCTAATTAAACCAATCCAACTATTAACTTCGTCTGAAGTTCCGTAAGCATTGATCCTTAAATCATATTTTTTCACTCTTTTTCCTCCAAAAAGTGAAGTTTCTCCTTTGTCACCTGTTTTTGTATATACTTTCATAAGTGTAAAATTAAAACAAAGTAAATTTAAAATGATAATTATTTTGAACTTTAACCATTCGGAGGTTAAATCTGAGGGACTATTTGATTAGCTGAATGTTTGTTGTTAAAATAATTTGAAGATTTTTTCTTGTACAACCTTGTGTAGCGTAGCATTAGAAGCTATAATATCTGTTCCAAAAATAAAGTTGTCTTCATTTTTAAAATCGGAAACTTTTCCTCCTGCTTCTTGCACGATAAAAGAACCTGCTGCTACATCCCAAGGCTGTAAAGCGTATTCATAGAAAGCATCGAACCTTCCGCAGGCAACATAGCTAAGGTCAAGAGCTGCTGCTCCAATTCTACGAATGCCACGTGTAGTTTGCATAAAGTATTGAAGTACCTCTAGGTAGTTTTTCATTCGGTCAAAATCATCATATGGAAATCCCGTAGCCAACAGAGTTTGGTTAAGGTTTTTTGAGGAACTAACCTGTATTTTTTTTGAATTCAAATAAGCTCCGCCATCCTTCCAAGCATAAAAACATTCTTTTGAATTGGGTTCGTAAACGACTCCTAGTATTGTTTCTTTTTTGTATTGCAACGCCACACTTGTGCAATAGGCGGGGATACCATGTACAAAGTTAGTAGTACCATCTAACGGATCTACAATCCATATATAATCGGCATCTAAGTTTATAGAAGTGCCTTCTTCTCCCAATATACCCGAGTTGGGTAATAACGCCAATAGTTCTTTTGTGAAACGTTTTTCTGACGATTTATCTACATACGAAACCAGATTGTTAAAGGATTTTTCTTCGGTGCTTTGCAAACTAAATTGTTCTCGTTCGGTAACAATCCAATTGCCTATCGCTTTGGAAATGGTAACTGTTTGAGCACATAAATGTTCTATATTTTGCATAATTTAGATTTCGCATGAATCTCCCATACAATTTGGTCGATCTTCTGGCTTGGGTTTTTTTATTAATTTGATATCAATCGCAAAAAAGTACAATTCACAACCAGCGCAGACTCCAAATATCGTTTCGAAAGCTAGTAGTGAATTACAAATAAGGCAAAGCATACAAACGTGCGGAAACCAAGTAGGATCTGAAGTTAAAAATGTAGAAAGTGTAAAAATAACAGATGTCAAAACCAACCCTAATCCCCAAGCAAATTGTTTTTGGATAGCTCCAATGTATTTTGGAGTTCGTTTGAAAGCGAAAATTTTAGCCAAGAGCATACTCGGTGCATAATTGGGGTTAATGAAGAGCCCAATTGTGAAATTAAGAGCCATTGCCCCTGTTATATATGGTATGATTTCAAAATTTCTTAAACGAATACCATTGTACATAGCAAATAAGGCAAAGGTAAATAAGATGCCCGCATTAATGCGCAGCTGTATTTCATCTAGTACACGAAATGATTTGCCTGATATCTGATCTCCAAATTTTGTAAACGACATTTTTTATAAGTTTGTGGACTACAAAGGTAGTTAGAAATTGAGAGAATCGGTAAAACATATCAGTTGAACAGCATTGCATTGGTATTTTCTTACTATTTTTACGCACTTATCGTATTTTTATGGCGGAGAATTTTATTATAGATCAAGACAAAAGTAAGTCTGAACAGTACGCTGAAGCCTTGTTGCAACTCGAATTTTTAGTGGATGGTGAGCCTAATCTTATCGCCAATATTTCTAATGTTATGGCTGCCTTGAAATATGGATTTCATTTCTTTTGGGTAGGTGTGTATTTTGTAAATCAAGACGAGTTGATTTTAGGACCTTTTCAGGGGCCAGTAGCGTGTACGAGAATTAAAAAAGGAAGAGGGGTTTGTGGTACGGCTTGGAAGGAACGAAAAACGTTGCTTGTTCCAAATGTAGATGAATTTCCAGGTCATATTTCCTGTAGTTCGGCTTCTAAATCTGAAATAGTAATCCCTGTTTTTGACAGTAACAATGAAGTGAAGCTAATCCTAGATGTAGATAGTGAAGAACTCAATGCTTTTGATGCAGATGATAAGAAAGGACTAGAAGCTATTGCAGTATTAATATCTAAACTTTTATCTTGAAGCTACAGCCCATACATATCGTACTTGTTTTAGCTGTTTTATTCATGATTCAATGTGCACAACCTCGACCTTTAACGGGAGGGGCAGAAGATAACGATGCTCCTATTTTAGATTCCACAAAAGTGATTGTTCCTGCCAATGGTACGGTGAATTTTAATGCTAGCGATATCGTAATTCCTTTCAATGAGTTTATTGCATTAAAAAATGAAAAGAAACAAGTTATAATTACACCTTTCATTGAGCCTAGACCTGACTTTTTTGTTAAGGGAAAGAAATTATATGTGCATTTTAACGGTTTGCCCAAACCGAATACAACCTACATTATTAATTTTGGTGATGCTATTGTTGATTTAACTAAAGGCAATGTTGTTACTAACTTTAATTATGTGTTTTCTACAGGTTCGTACTTGGACTCTTTATCCTATTCTTGTTTTATTTATGATAGCTTTTCAAAAGAACCTATAGAAGATGCCTTTTTATTGCTTTACAAAGAAGATAAAGATTCGATTCCGTTAATTGAAAAACCCTATTATTTTGCAAAAACCAATAGTAGTGGACGGTGCAAAATAAATAATATAGCATCAGGGTCTTATAAGGTGTTTGCGCTCCAAGATTTGAATAGCAATTACATTTTTGATCAAGCAAAAGAAAAAATAGGTTTTCTTGAACACGCCATTGCGATCACTTCCGATACCGTTTTGTTAGATACGATAGGTGTTTTTAAAAATACAATTGAAAAAGGAAAAATATCGAAAATAAAAGTGAGTTCTAATGGTTATGGTGTTGCTATTTTGGATCATCCTGCTTTGGTAGATTTGCAGTTGGAAGCTGATTTTACCAACCTTTTATGGAAAAAAGAAGCCATTTTGGTTCCTACAAAAGATACGCTAACTTTTTGGTTAGACACCAATGTGGTACCGGGAAAGAATAAAAAAATAAATATAAATGGATTTCAATCATCTAGTTTTAAGGTGATGCCCCCTACTGATACTGTGTTGAAATTTACTACCAATGCTGCTAAAGGGATAAAACCTAATGAACCTTTTTTTATTACTTTTAGTCAGCCTATTGCAAGCATAGATGATTCTAAAATGACTTTAATGAAAAATGATCAGAGTCAACAGTTGCTTTACGCTGGAATTCAGGGGCAAACTGTGCTTTTCTCAAATGAGTTCTTACCAGACAGTAGTTACCTTTTTGAAGCCTTGCCTGGTGCATTTACTTCTATTTATGGTGTTACTAACGATACAATAGCTATTTATGCTCATAAGAATGAACCCAATGCTTATGGCAATGTATCTTTAGTCATAGAACCCAATGAAAAACAGCAATATATATTAGAATTATTGAAACAAGATAAGACCTTGCAACGTTTACTTATTAACTCTGAAGATGCTCAAGCTGTACTGTTTGAAAATTTAGAGCCTGGAAAATATACCTTCAGATTGATTTTTGACGTTAATAATAATGGCGTTTGGGATAGTGGAAACTATTTTGAAAAGTTGTTCCCTGAACGTGTAGAATATTATAAAGAAACCATAAACGTAAGAAAAGGTTGGGATTTAGAATTAAAATGGATTTTAAAATAAATGCAAGAAATAGACGAAACATATTATCCGCCAAAACCTGAAATTGCAGATTCAGATACCGCAAGTATTATAAAAACGATACTGAGTTTAGCCGCCTTTGTAGGTTTGTTCTTTTTACTCGATATTCCCGTTAACTTGATTTTTCTCATCTCATTAGTTTTGTTTCTACACGAAATGGGGCATCTCATTGCTATGAAAACTTTTGGATACCAAGACGTGGGGATGCTTTTTATCCCGTTTTTAGGAGCGGTAGTTTCTGGTAGAAAAGATGAAATGAGTCAATTGCAAAAGATAATAATTACTATTGCAGGACCTCTACCTGGTATTCTTATAGGTATTATAATGATTATTTCTACACAAACTATTGATACAACACCTTCTCTGATCTCGATGTATGGCGTTATTTTTATAGCGGTAAATGTGGTCAATCTGCTGCCTATATCACCTCTTGATGGAGGGAGACTTTTCGAGTCATTATTCTTTTCGTTTAATGAGGTAACCAAACTTATATTTAGTGCTATATCGGCTTTGGTTATTGTCGTAGTGGGTGCTTTTTATCAAAATTATCCCATATTGATTATTGGGTTTTTCTTGTTAACTAAATTGCATAATTCTTATAAGTTGTTAAAAGTAAAAAAGAAATTAAAAGCCTTAAAGGTAAATCTTATCAGTACGTATCATAATCTTTCTGATAGAGATTATTATTTGATAAGAAAAGAATATATTTTATCGGCTAAACTTCAAAAGATTATGGAAAGCGATTCTGAATCTTATGATGAAAGAGAGGATGTTCTTGCTCCTGCTATCCGAAATCTTCTAACTATTCCTGTGAAAAGAGATATAACAAGTTCGGTGAAATTTACATTCATAGCTCTTTGGGTTGGAGCAATATATGCTAGTTATTATTTTGCATATCCGCTCGTAGCTCCAATTATAGATGCCATTCAAAATAACTAAAATATGATTTTTTTTGATTTCATATTGCGTAATAAATACAGCGTACTTGGTACTTTGCTCATTCATTTATTATTTTTTGTATATTCCAATATTCAAGTAATTGAATTTACAGTTCATAGACAAACTCAAGATGAAATTGTGGCGGTTATGGATTTTTCTAAAACGGAGACTGAAGATATTGTAGAGGAAGAAACAGAGTCGTCTTCAAATGAAAATGGAACTTCATCAAGTCAAAATTTACAAAATGTGGCCGTTAATCAGACTCAAGAAAAAACAACCTACACCAATTCGTTTAGTAAGTCTGCTGCTGACCAAAGCATAATGGACGAATTAAGAGCTATGGAAGCAGCAGAGTTTGCTGCGTTGAGTGGAGATAATCCTACTTTGAGAACCAACACAGAAAAGAATAGTGCAGCATCCAGCAACAATGTAAATCCTAATTTGGTAAAAGAAGGAGTGGAAGAAAATGAAAATGCTGGATACGGAAAAGATGTAAAAGCTACTGCGAATTATAAGCTTAATGGCAGGGTAGTTCAAACTCAAAAAACACCAAGTTATATTTGTCAAACAGAAGGAGTAGTAAGGGTTAATATCAAAGTTAATCAAAAGGGAATTGTAGTTAGTCAAACTATCAATGAAGGTATGACGAACACTGCTGATGAATGTCTTCGTACAAACGCTTTAAAGTATGCTCGTAAATGGATGTTTAATCAAAAGTTCTCCGATCCGCAAAGGGTACAAGGATGGATTGAGTTTTCGTTTGTGGCACAATAAAAAAGCTCCCTTCATTTCTGAAAAGAGCTCGTAATAACTATGTTTATAATAGTGTTTGTTTTGATTAGTGGTATAAATATACTGTTTTTTTAATGTTCACTCTTTCTATACTGTAAATAGGATATTAAAGCAATGACACCCAAAAATAGCATTATTAATATCTTGTAGATAAAATTAAAGTTTATCTCATTCGTTTCAGGAGGAGTTGCTATCGTAGCTATATTTTGCTGTTGTCCAATGGCAAAATTCACATAAAACACTACAGAAGTAAATAGTATTATTTTTTTCATGTCTAATTTATTATAATGGCAATATCTAATAATTCAGTGCTGAATTACCAAGATTGATGCCAATTTGGGAATAAAGTTTCAAGCGTTGCTCACTTTTTTGATACAAAGCACGAACAATTTTAAACAAAAAAAAAGACACTTATGATAAAGTGTCTTTTTTAAAGGATGAATCGGTTTAAATAATCGATCGATTATAATAGGTTGAGCTTTTGAGTTAAATTGTCTTTATAAGCTTTACCGATATTAATCTGTTTTTGGTCAATAACGATATAGTTATCTTCTATTGATTCTATTTTATCTAATCTTACTATGAATGAACGATGTACTCTTACGAACTCTTCTTGAGATAATTTACCTACGATATCTTTCATAGTACTTAGAATCGTGTATTTAGAACCGTTGGCAGTGAAGATTCTCATATAGTTTCCGAGCGCCTCTACAAAAAGAATATCCTCAGTATTTAACTGCACTAATTTAGAATCTGATTTTATGAAGATGGTTTTATCTTGCGAAGTAATATTTGCCCTGCTGCTTTCAAATTTATTATATGCTTTATCTACTGCTTTCATAAATCTGGCAAAAGAAATGGGCTTGTGTAAAAAGTCTGTAATATCGTATTCGTATGATTCTACAGCGTATTTTTCGTGTGCGGTTACCAATATTATTTGTGGTAATGGACTAAGTGAGCGCATCATTTCAAGACCGTCCATTTTTGGCATTTCTATATCTAAAAAGACCAAATCAATATGCTCTTCTTTTATGATTTTAAATGCTTCGATTGCATCTTCACATGATTTAATTAACTTTAGACTGTCTGTCTCTTCTATTAAATCTTCAATTACACTTCTTGATAACTCATCGTCATCTACAACTATACATCTCATACGTTAAGGGTTATTTAAAATTCTCTAACTGCTTCAAAATTAATATAATTTCTTGGTCAACAATACTAGTTTGTTTATTTATTTCTTTTTTATTGATCTGGTTTAAGTCAATACCCTCTAAATATAGGATTTCATCTTTTATTCTTTCAGCACCAACATATCCTAGGCTCCCTTTTATTTTATGAGCTTTCTTTTTAAGATCCTCCCAGTTTTCGGTAGCAAGGTGCTCTTTTAATTCTGAAAAGTCCGAGGGTAGATTTTTCAGAATCATTGTTACATATTTGAGTACTTTTTCGTGTTTGTTATTGGCCATTTCAAATAAACCAGATAGGTTAATGACTGATTTGTTTATGGTTTCTATGTTTTTAGTTTCTTTTTCGCTTTGTTTTTGTTTGAACTTTTCCTCCGGCAGTAATTCTTTTATGGTAGTCATTAGAATACGAATATTTACCGGTTTTGAGAGCGAACTATCCATTCCCGAATCGATGCACTTTTGAGCCACACCTTTTAATACATGCGCAGTCATAGCTATTATTGGAGTTCTTTTTTTCTGTTCGGTTGCAAGTTTCCGTATTTCTATTGTTGCCTCATATCCATTCATTATAGGCATTTGAATGTCCATAAGAATAAAGTCAAAGTTTTTTTCTTGTATTTGTTCTAATGCATCTTGACCGTTGTGGGCAGTGAATACGTTTACATTGTTTTCTGGAGAAGCTAAGAAGTCTATGAAAATCTCTCTATTAAGTTGGTTGTCATCCACAATCAAAATATTGACATTCTGTAATGTATTAGCTGTTACAGTATCAATTGATTGTTCGGAGTCATTGAAAATCAGGGTTGATTTCGTAATCCAAACGTCAAAATAAAAATTACTTCCTTTATTTAATCTACTCTGAACTTTTAACTGCCCCCCCATGGCATCTACTAATAGTCTAGAAATGGAAAGTCCTAGCCCTGTTCCTCCATATTGACGAGTGGTGCTTACATGTTCTTGTTTGTAACTGTCAAATATGGAATCTAACATTTCTTCTTGTATGCCTATGCCGGTGTCAATGACTTCAAATTTTACACGGACTTTAGATTTTACTTCGTCTATAATTGATAGTTTGATTTTAACCTCTCCTTGTTTTGTGAATTTTAATGCATTATCTGCTAGATTTAGGAGTATTTGATTAAATCTCACAGGGTCACCGATAAGTACTTTAGGAAGTTCTTCTGGGATTTCAATTTTTAAGTTTACATCCTTTTCAAATTTTTTGAAAGACAAAGAATCAACTATTTGGTTTACAATTTCGTGCAGCGAAAAATCAATTTTTTCAAATTCCAAACCGCCTTTTTCTATTTTTGATAAGTCCAATACATCGTTAACTAGAAATAAAATATTTTGAGCGCTTGACTTTATTGTTCCTAAGTATTTCTTTTGTCTTTTGTCGAGCTTGGTCTCGCTTAAAATTTTGGACATACCCACCACAGCATTTAGCGGTGTTCTTATTTCATGATTGGTATAAGCAAAAAACTCTTCTTTGTCTATTCTCGATTGATTGGCTTCTTTTGTTGCTTGTGTTAATTGAGCGTTTATTCGATCTCGTTGTTTCAACGACATAAACAGGAAAATAGATAAACCTAAAATGACTAGTGCTACAATATATCCCATTCTTTTGTAGAATTTTTCCACTCTAGCTTGCTCTTTGTGTAGGTTTTTTTCTTTGGTAATCAGCTCTATTTCTTTATTCTTTTCTAATAGTTTGAGTTGTGCTTCTAACTCTGATATCTGTCGAGTGTCTTTGATTGCACTATAAAACTTTAAGTACTCATAGGCTTCTTTATAGTTCTTGTTTTCTTCGTATGTGTTGGCTATTGTTTTGTATCCTTGCTTTATGGATTCCTCATCGCTCACTTCTATAGCAAGTCCTAAGCTCGTTTTTAAGAAAAGCAAAGCTTCGTCTGGTCGATTTAATTCTTGATTTATAACCCCTATTTCATAACAAGTACGGGCTTGCAGTTTTTTATTTTTTATAGCTTCACTTACTGTTAGCGCTTTTTTTAATTTGATTAATGCTTCGCTTTTTTCTCCTATTTTTTCAAGGATTAAGCCTGATTTCAAGTAGATTTCTACTTTTAAAATTCCATCTTTGGTTGTTGAGATAAATTCTTCTGCAATAATGTAATACTCCTTTGCTAAGAAA
Organism: uncultured Cryomorphaceae bacterium; assembly: GCA_947311505.1. Classification (GTDB taxonomy): domain Bacteria; phylum Bacteroidota; class Bacteroidia; order Flavobacteriales_D; family Parvicellaceae; genus Parvicella. The sequence continues at coordinate 3,165 of CAMZLL010000140.1, read as the reverse complement.
TATTTTTCTTGTTCAAAATTCAAATCTCCAAAAGCAAGATTTGCCATGGCTTGGATGGTGTTGCTTTTTGTTTTTTTTCCGATTGCTAATGTTTGCGAAAAATAGTTTTTAGCCGTATCAAATTCTTTTTGCTCTATATATAAATTGCCTAATTTTATTTGGGCTTTAGCAATTCCTTTACTATCTCCGTAACTAATACTGATTTCTAGTGCATTTTTAAAGCTTGTAGCTGCTTTTCGATAATTTAGTCGAGCCATTTCTAGTTCTCCTATTATAAAATAGGCGTTTATTTTTCCTTTGTTAAAATGAATACTTCTACTTAGAGTAAGGCATTCAAGTGCGTAAGTCAATGATTCTTCGGGGTTGGATTTTTGTAATAGTGCAGATAGTTCAAGCAGTTTATTTATTTTGCTTTGGGTATTGCTTTCTTCTTGAACGCTTGATTTAAGTTCGTTAATTTTTTCAAAGTTTTGCCCCAAATAACTCTGAAAATTAAGTAGGCTTATTGTTAGGAAAAGGTATTTTAAGAATGCTTTCAAATTTAATATATTGCTCTTTTCAAAACTAAACAAATTTTAATTAATCACAAGAACTTTTGTGTATGCTTTTGATAATCCGTCAAGACTAACTGCAAAAACAAAATACACTCCAGTACTAACTCTGTCGCCCGACAAGGTGTTCCCGTCCCAAATGGCTTGCCCACCAAAGGCTGTAGTGCTAAAAACTAGATTTCCAGATGCGTCTGTGATTTTGACATCACTATTTTCCATCAATCCTCTTATGGCAATAGGACCGGTGTAAGATTCTTTGACGGGATTGGGGAATGCATATATATCTTTGTAGCTGGTGCTGCCTTCGGTTGAAGTTCCTTTGTAGCCTATTATTCCTTTAGAGGTTGCTATATAAACTTCCCCAGTGTTTCCGTTGATAGCAATATCTCTAATCGCATTGGAAAGCAAGGGGCTATTGGTTTCATTAAAGGCTTGTATTTGTTCGGTTCCATCTTTTGACATTAAAAAAATGCCTCCGCTTTTAGTGCCGATCCATTTTCTATTTGCTCCATCTATCGCAATAGCCGATATGCTTTGTGTTTCAAGTAAAAATTGATATGAACCATCTTGAAGTAACAGTACTTGCTGTGCGTCATAATTAGCTCCATTCTGAAAAATGTTAGAAGGGCTGTATAAAATAGCAGGGCCTTTATCTGTTCCGATCCAAATTTCACCATCATTGTCTTCAGTTATACTGTTAATTTCTAAAGAAGGTAAATTGCCAGTGCCTTCAGCGCCATTCAGGTATCTGAATTTATCGTCAGAAGCATCAAGCGGTGTGTTGTTAAAGTCATATACCAATAATCCTTTTCCTCTAACTCCCATAAAAACACAACCAAGGTTTTCACTGTAATATAACGTCTTTATTAATGTGTTTACAGCAGATGATCCACAATTAAAACTCATGGATTCGCCAGTTGAAGTAATTACAGTAAGTGGTTTAGAAGTATAGGCGTTAGCAACCCAAATATTGCCATTTTCATCTACGTCTGATGCTGTTATTTTTACTTGATTGCCTGGGTGCGTCATGCTTATTTGAAGACTGGAGTTATAATAGGTGTACCGATTGATATATTTCCCTCCTTTGATTTCTACAAGACCACCAATGTAGCAGCTGCCAAATAGGTGTTCTTCGTCTTTTGGGTCTATCGAAACGTGTATGTAATCAAATATCAATGAGTCTAACTCTGAAAGCGTGTTGCGATTATATTTGCTCCATTTTTCTTGGTTATAATGAAGAATAACTCCCGAATTATAGTAGTTATTCCACGCGCTTCCATCTACATATCCTGTGGCTACGTATAATTGATCTCCTGAAGTTTTTATTCTAAAACAATCGTTGGTAAAAGGACCTGAAAGGGCTAAATGTTGATTGTTGTAATTATTGGTTAATTTATTTAAGCCGGCATTTCGATCTCCGATCCAATAGTTGTCATCTGACCATACGCAATGATTGGGTTCTAGTTTTCCTGTGCCATCATAAAGGTAAAAGGTTTCTTTAACGGTTAAGTTTTTGTCGCTTTCTATCACTTGTAAGTTTCCCGAAATTAAGAGGTCGTTTTCTTTTCGTTCGATGCTATAAAAATCGTCACCACCTATAGCGTTGACTCTATTGAGATTTGCATCCATCTGCACAACCGAATCATTGGCATATCCTGATTTATTAGTGATGAAATATAGGTAATTGTTTAAGCTAAACAGCTGCTTGATAGTGTCGCCAGAGGTAGGTAAGTTAATGGGGCTCCATTGCGTGTAATCCGAAAGGATCGGTGTGTTTATATTTGCTCTAAAACTACCAGCGTCACTCGTGGCATAGATGAAGTTATTGAAAATTGTAACGCTGTTTATTTTTATTTGCGCCCCTCCTGTCCCAATGATATACGTTTCTTTAACTTCATTTTTTTTAGTGTTTAATACTACTATTCCAAAACCGCATGATAGATACAAAAATTCATTGTACTCATACATTTCATAGATTGTTTTGTCGCCAATGATGTTACTGATTTTAATAGCGTTAAGGTTTCTAACAACCCCCTCTTTTATTAAGTCTAAGTTTCCATTTTCATAACCAACTACTACGGTTTTAGTTTCTTGGTTGATGCCTATTGTGGATACTGAAAAATCACTGAGTCCGTTTCCTTTGCTCATTCTACTCAACGATTCAAATTCGGGGTCGTAGTAATAAACACCGTATTTTGTAGCTGCATAGCATCTTTCGTTTTCTCCTTTTAACTTGGCTACTTTTATGACGTTATTATACGGTAAGTGTTCTTTCCACATACCTATGCCGAAATCTTGTGAAATAAGATATGTGCTAAAAAATAAGAGTAATAAAAAAAGTGTAGGTTTCATTTTGTACTAATAATTTAGAAAGTAAACTTAAAAATAATAAATTTATTGCAGTAAAAGCGATTGCTGTTTTATTTCACCCGAAGGGTGTTGTTCTAGTCGGATTGACTTTTTTCAATTTGTATTTAGTTGTGTTATATTCATAAATAATTTAACTCCTATAAATAAAAAAGAGGAAGTAGTTAAACATCCTCTTTTTCTTATGGGCACCTCTAAAAACTCATTTCTTTCAAAAAACAAAGATAATGAATGAGATGCGAAGTAT
>CAMZLL010000139.1 GCA_947311505.1 uncultured Cryomorphaceae bacterium | reverse complement strand
CCCCAAATTATTTTACGTTTGTGATTTTTCCATATATTCATATTCCTCAAAGTTAATAAAATCATGGTAAGCTACCTATTTTAAATTGGAATTCTATAAATTTGAATAATCGAATAATAAATAAAAAGTATGGGTATAGAAATAGAACGTAAGTTTTTACTAACAGGTGAAGATTGGAAAGAAAATATTAAATCCAAAACAGAGATTAAACAAGGATATTTGAACACTGATAAAACAAGAACAGTTCGAGTTAGAATAAGAGCAAATAAAGGTTATTTAACTATAAAAGGAAAAAGCAACACCATTTCTAGGCCGGAGTACGAATATGAAATTCCCTATTCAGATGCTTTGGAACTTTTAAAACTATGTGACAAACCTATTATAGCAAAACATAGATATGAGGTCGAATACAAAAATCATCTTTGGGAAATTGATGTATTTGAAGACGAAAACAAAGGTCTAATTTTTGCTGAAATAGAATTAAATAGCGAGAATGAAACATTTGAAAAACCCTCTTGGATCGGTAAAGAAGTTTCGAAAGACTCTCGGTATCACAATTCTTCCTTAGTAAAACGCCCCTATAGTGATTGGTGATTTCACCCAATATTATACATATTTAAACCCTGTTTTTCTCTAATTCACCATAGTGCTTTAATAAATCTAACCACTTCTTAATTTAGTACCATAAAAAATTATATATTTGTCCATTAAGTTACAAAAAACAATCGACACATCAAGTTATATGACCCATAAATCTATTTTTTCTTTAAAATATTTTGCAATTCTTTTAGTGGCTTTAACTGTCCTAGTACATAGTTGTGACTCTAATAAAGAAGAAAAAAAGACACCGGCAATCACTGAGGGTCGTATTGTATTCAAAATGACATATCCTTATTATAAAGAAACCTTTATGCTTGGGCTTTTGCCTAAAATTATGACCATGGAATTTAAAGACAATGTCTATAAAAACACGGTTACTCAAGGTGGTTTATTTACTACCACTCTTATTTCAGATTGCAACACCAAGAAAGTTCATTTATTACTTGATTTTGGACCTAAACATATTTTTTGCGAATTAGACGAAGGTCTAACACAGAAAATGGTTGATACACTTTTCAACCCCATAGACATTGTAAAAGTAGATAATTTTGATAGCATAGCTGGTTTGTACTGCGAAAAATACATTGCTATCTATAAAGCATTGGATGATGGATATGATTCTGAATTGTACTGTACCAATGGTGTAAAAATAGAAAACAGTAATTGGTGCAATCAATTTTCAGAAGTAAATGACGTGCTCTTAGGCTATGAAGTTTCTCAGTATGGATTAGTTACTCGTTTTATGGCCGATAGCGTCATAGCCGAACCTATTAAAATTACCGTTTTTGACATTCCAGATAATTTCAAAGAAGTAAGCTTGGAACATATGTTGTACGAGTTGGGGGAAATCTTTAAACAATTATAATATGAAAACCGTATTTGCTTTACTTTTATTAACCATTACTTTATTTTCATTTTCTTGTTCTTCAAGTAATAATTCTGCAAGAAGTAAATCCCAATTTCAAGGCAAAATTGATTATAAAATAACGTATGAACTTCCTGAGAATTTGGAAGACCAAAGATCAAAATTGGCAAAAAGTATGACCATCTACATAGGTGAAGGCTTTACAAGAGTAGAACAACAATCTCAAATGGGTGAGCAAGTCTCAATTTATGTAGTTGATTCAAAAAAAACAATTGTATTGATGGATTTAATGGGGCAAAAAATAGCTTTAGAAACCACCGATGATGAAGACACTCAAAAATATAAAATTGAAGAAAAAAAAGCGACTAAAACCATTGCGGGTTTTAAGTGTAAATCTGCAATTTTCACTGCTCAAACTCAAGGTCACGAAACTGAATTTTTAATTTACTATACCGAAAAAATCCCCAGTTCCTATAACTCTCAGTTTCCAGGCATAAAAGGTTACCCATTAGAATATTCCATGCATGTACAAGGAATGGACATTACCTATACAGCGTCAAACATCCAAAAAGAAAAAGTCAACACTCAGTTGAGTGAAATACCTGACGAATATCAAATAATGACAATGCAAGAGTTTAAAACTGCTATAGGAAGATAAAAAAACATTTTTTATTTTAATGAATTTCCGACCATTCACTACTTAACAGTATAGCGTTTATAAAAACGTAAGAACAATACAAATAATCATCACAGTTTTTCTAATTTTGTTTAGGAGGGAATATATCAAACTAAACACCCCTAAAATAACAATGGCAAAACAAAAATCGAAAACAAAAAACAAAGTAAAAGGAAAAGATATAGCGTCAAAAAAGGAAAAGAAGGGGCTATTAAAACCTTTCTTTTCTATTTTTAAAGACGAACGTTTGCATAAGAGTTTTGGACTTCTTTGTATCTTGTTTGGAATCTATTTAATAGTTGCTATAATCTCTTATTTATTTACATGGAAAACAGATCAAAGTATCGTAGAATCTCCTCTTTTTTCTGTATGGAATGGAGATTTTGAAGTAAAAAACTGGCTGGGAAAATTAGGAGCTTATGCTGCTCATAAATTCTTAAAAGTATGGTTTGGTATCGCTTCTTTATTGATCGCTTTTTATGCTCTTATCGTGGGAGTTCGAGTTTTATTTAAACTCAAAATATTATCTTTAATTAGAGGGTTACAAATCTTCTTTATCACTTTAGTTTGGTCATCATTAGCTCTCGCACTACTCTTTGATAATCCTCTTGATTTTATGGGAGGTGGTTTTGGAGAACAAATCATTGCGTACACAAATAGTACGATTGGAAAAATTGGGTCTTATCTTTTTGTAATATTTACAGGAATCATAAGTATCACTGTTTTATTCAATCCTTCATACGACTTCCTTAAAAACGCCATTTCAAAAGTCAAAAAGGAAAAAGAGGAATTCTACAAGGAAGCACAATTAGAATCTTTAGAGTCAACTGATGAAGAAAAGCTGATGAAAGGCACTATTCAACCAACTCCGAAAGAAACAGTAAGTAACACTCTAAAACCAACCACATCGGGCACTAGTACATTGACTCCAACAACAGGACTAGAATTAGACGTAACTGACACCAATACAACAAACGACCTCCCCTTAGAAACAGAAATAAAAGTAGATGACCCAATTGTAGAAATATATACAGCAGGAACTTCAGACAAAGAAGGTGAGACAACATCTGAAGAACTAGAAGTAACCGTACCTAAAAAAGAAGAAGCCGTTTCGACAAAAGAATTAAACGCCAAAGTAAAAGAATTTGGAGAATACGACCCCGAGTTAGATTTATCATCCTACAAGTTACCCACTATAGACTTATTAAATGACTATAAAGGAGCAGAAGTCTCTTTAAACAAAGAAGAATTGGAGGAGAATAAAAATAAAATCATCCAAACCTTACTTAATTATAAAATTGAAATATCTAAAATAAAAGCAACCATTGGACCGACTATAACACTATACGAAATAGTACCCGCTGCGGGAGTCCGAATTTCTAAAATTAAAAACCTTGAAGACGATATTGCTTTAAGTCTGGCAGCTTTAGGAATAAGAATCATTGCTCCAATGCCAGGAAAAGGAACGGTAGGTATAGAAGTTCCAAACAGAAATCCTAAAACAGTTTCGATGCGAAGTCTTATTGCTTCTGAAAAGTTTCAAAATAGCGAAATGGAACTACCCGTGGCACTTGGAAAAACAATCAGCAACGAGTCTTTTGTAGCCGATTTGGCGAAGATGCCACACCTACTGATGGCAGGAGCCACCGGACAAGGAAAATCTGTTGGGCTAAATGCTATACTAGTATCAATCCTTTATAAAAAACACCCTTCTCAAGTCAAATTTGTTTTGGTTGACCCAAAAAAGGTCGAACTTACATTATTTAATAAAATAGAACGTCATTTTTTAGCTAAACTACCTGATGAAGCAGAAGCAATCATCACTGATACACAAAAAGTAGTAGAAACATTGAACAGTCTATGTATTGAGATGGACAATAGATATGACTTACTTAAAAATGCCTATGTAAGAAATATCAAAGAATACAACGCAAAGTTTGTTAGTCGAAAATTGAACCCAGAAAATGGTCATAAATACCTACCGTATATCGTATTGGTAATTGATGAGTTTGCAGATTTGATAATGACAGCTGGTAAAGAAGTAGAAACTCCAATTGCTAGGCTAGCACAGCTGGCAAGAGCCATAGGGATACATTTAATTGTTGCAACCCAAAGACCTTCGGTAAACGTAATTACGGGTATTATAAAAGCAAACTTCCCTGCAAGATTAGCATTTAGGGTAACATCAAAGATTGATTCTAGAACGATTTTAGATGCTGGAGGAGCAGATCAATTGATAGGTAGAGGAGATATGCTTTTCTCTCCTGGTAATGAATTAATACGTTTGCAATGTGGATTTGTAGATACCCCAGAAGTAGAAGAAATAACCGATTATATTGGATCACAAAGAGGATATCCAGATGCTTTCTTACTTCCTGAAGCAGAATTAGGCGAAACAGATGGCGGCAGAGAATTAGATGATACATTGGACTCTTTATTCGAAGATGCAGCTCATATAATCGTTAATGCACAACAAGGCTCAGCATCTAATATCCAACGAAAACTAAAAATTGGTTACAACAGAGCCGGTAGAATCATTGACCAAATGGAAGCTACTGGACTAATTGGACCACACAAAGGAAGTAAAGCTAGAGAAGTTTATATGCCAGACATTCTCGCTTTGGAACAGTTCTTGCAAAACCTTAGAGAAAAAGGATTATTACAAATTTAATAATACGTACAAACAACGAATTTAAACCTATTTAATCATGAAAAAGATATTTACATTATTATTACTAGGAGCTATGATTTCTCCCAGTTTTGCTCAAGACGAAGCCAACGAAAAAAAGGCAAAAGAAATCTTAGACGTACTAAGTACAGAAGCTAAAACTTTTAAAACACTAGAAATAGATTTTGAAATAACCGTAAAAGGTAAAGATATAAATACGACACAAAAAGGAAAAGCAAAATCCAAGGGTACAAAATTCTTTTATGAGACCGAAGATCGTAAAGTTTATAGCGATGGTAAAGCAGTTTGGACATACCTAACAGAAGAAGAAGAATGCTATATCGATAACCTAGAAGATATGGAAGGAGGAATGAACCCTAGCGAGCTAATGACCATTTGGGAAAACAATTTTAAATTTCAATACGTAAAGGAAACTTCTACAGATGTACACGTTATTAAATTATTCCCAAAAGATGTAAAAACGAGTAAATATCATACCGTTATTCTTACTGTGAATACTAAGACTAAAAGGGTTACTAAAGCTATCATAAAAACAAAAGAAAACGTAACGATAATGGTTAAGTTTAAAACCATAAAACCAAATACCGAAATTAACGATAACGTATTTAAATGGAATTCTGCTCAACATGGAAATCCAGATGAGATTGACAATAGATAATAAATGACTTGCACAAGTTTTAAAAAAGAGAATCTTTATAGGTTCTCTTTTTTTGCGTTTACTTTGGTGTTATCCCATTAACGGATACAAAAAAGTCCAAAATAAATTAGAACTCTTTTTAAAAGTGTAAAAAAAAGCGCAGTCACAACCGCAGATATTACAAGTATTTTTAACGCGAAAAATCGTAAAAACAAAACGTTTTATTGGACTATTCTGCTTGGGGAGAGAGGTATTATTCCACCTCCATAAACACGTTTAAATTTGGGTTATATATCAAAGAAAAATTTATCTCATTTTCCTTTAAAAGTTTAACGACATCTGACTCGAGTGCTAATTCTTTAGTTTTAAATTGCCCCGCGTATATGTATGTCAACGAATTTTTAATCGAATAAAAAGGCTCGATACCTATTTTGATAAGCTGCTGTGTTCTGTTTGTTATACTCAATGATTTTGAAAAAACACCCGTTCCGATATAGTAATTTCCCAGGTGACTTTGTTTTACTTTATTTTTATTTGCTATTTCTTTCAAATCATCAATTTGAAAATTAGGAACCTTCTTAACATTAGTTAAATTCAATTTGTTTTTTTCATATTTCAAAGTTGTACTTATTCCCTTTTCTTCTAAATCGGTTCGGATGCTAGATGCCAATGCTTGCTTTTTTGTCTTAAATTGTGCAACGATTACGAACGTCAGATTTTTTCCTTTATCAAAATAGGTTTGTGATTCATATCCCAAAACTTGCAATTCTTTAACTCTTTGATTCACATTCGTAAGTTTAGAAAATGCTCCTGTAACAATTAAATAAGTATCTCCTGAAGTACTGACGATTTCTGATTTTTTTTCTTTTTTTCTATATCTAGATCTATCCTTAAAAGAAACATCGACTTCGGCTACTTCTTTACGTTTCTCACTTTTGTTAAAACTTAAAGAAAGAGAATCTTGCACCTCTTTTTTTATTTGATTTTGATGACTTTTATTTGATTTTGATGTGACCACCAAGGAATCCTTAAAAATTTGAATATATCCTGAGTAACAAGATACCCACACATTGTTTAATAAGTTGTCATAAGTAATTCCTATAGGTTTACTTTTTGTTTTAGTAATTGCCATAGTTGTCAATGAATGAGCATCATACTTGGTAAAATTATGATCGTTATAATTAACCACATATAAATACTTTCCGTGCGCATCTATTGCCATAGATCTTGGTTGGTGTCCTGCTTTTACTTTTTTAATTTCTAAGGTTTCAAGATTTAGTTTCGCTATTTTATTCTCCGAATTGAGTGTTATATAAAGGAACTTATCTTTTGGAGATATACACAAATGTCTCGGTCCTTTACCTACTTTAATCTTTTGAGACTTAAATGTTAATAGACTTAGTTTCACAACCTCCTTTCTTCCCATAATAGTAATATAAGCATATTCGCTTTTAGAGTCAATCACAATTCCCCTTGGGAAAGCTCCCATTTTTAAGCGTTTTATTTCTTTGTTTTGCTCAATGCTAACTATACTCAAATCACCACTACTCCAATTGGATACCAAAACATATTTATTATTGGGAGAAACAGCAACTTATTTTGGTACCGACCCCACTTTTACAATGTTTTCAATAGTTCCAGTAGCTACCTTTATTTTATAAATAAAGCTACTATCATATTTAAAAGCACTACTACAATTATCACATCCCACGTTGTTAAAATACGCATCCCCTCCTCCACTCATCGAATAGTTAGATACCCAAGCAAATTTTCCATCAGGAGAAAAAGCACATTCCACAGGTCCTCCTTTAAGAGGTTCAGAATAATAATTAAAACCAAAATCGTTAGCACTAACTTTATCCTCTATTTTAAAAATTTGTTGGAAAGTTCTATTATAGACTGTAACGTTGTGTCTATACATCATATTTTGAGCAAAAAAAACTCCATAACCATTGTGAACGATAGACTTAGGCGATATTTTCCCTGTAATAGAATGAATGAGATAAAGAGACGAGTCTTGGGTACTTGAATTTTGAGCTAAACCACTAAAACTAATCAAAAGAAATGCAAATACTCGAAGCAAAACTAAAGTATTAAATATACGTTGAAAAAGTAAACATTTATATGTTACATATGTAATTTGCATTAGCTTATAAAAAAATCTAAACTCGCAAATCTTTCATCAATTATCAACGTACCAACAGCTTGCAAACTAAATAAGCAAAAAAGCATTATTATATCTCTCGATAGCTTTTTGCAAAAAGATATTAGGTGTAATTTTTCTTGTACCATGACAAGCATCGAAAGTAAGAAATATTACAGAATTAAAACAAAGAAAACTAATTCTTTTGGAAACTCGAAATAATAGAAAGGTTTCGTTCATTCAAAATCCCATTAAATTTCATATTGAAATATTCGCTAAAGGCTTCTTGAACCGTAATTTTATTATTAGCTAAAAATTCTGGATTGATAAAACTATTAAAAATAACCAAATCGCAAGCAGCCATTATTTTCACATCGAAAGGTCTAAAAATACCTCTTTCTATTCCCATTTGATAATATTTAGTTAGATTTTCAATAGATTTTTCCTTAAAATAAACAATACTATTCCAAGATTTTGGATAATTTTCTTTCAAATCTGTAAGATAGACATCTGTCATTCCTTCTAAACAATCTGCACTAAGACGTACACCTTCAAAATAACGTTCTATAAAATCTTTATCCTCATCAAACAAGTGGTTTTTTAATTGTTCCAGCTCTTTTAATTTAATCCATAAAGAATCATGAACCAAATCTTCTTTTGATTGATAGTAGTTATAAATAGTAGCCTTACTAAGGTTTAAATGTTTAGCAATATCGTTCATTGTAGAACCCGATATTCCTTCTTTATAAAAGAACGGCAAGGTATTTCCCAACCAAATTTTTTGCTTTGCATTTAATGTTTTTCGTTCCTTTTCTATTGATTTTCTTCCCATTTTAAGTGTGTGTTTGCGTGTGTTTATGTTAGTAATTTAAAAAGGTGCTGCATTAATAACCTTATTTGTAAAAATTTATTATTATATTAGCAGTCTAAATTGCAATATTTATTACCGCAAAAATAGTTCAATTATTTGTTTAAATATGTTAAAAAAATCTTTATTCTTGGTATCCTTTTTATTCGTAATAGGATTATTTATTCCTTCAAGTGCCATCTCGCAAACTGAAGACTCTGCCTCATCTACATCTTCCGATGGTGATGCCAAAATCGAATTGGACAGCAACAAAACAGCTAAGAATGCTGCTTATTTAGAATTTTTAGGCAAAGGGTTTTACTATAGCTTCAACTACGAAAGAAACCTCGTTACCATAAAAGAAAAAATCAGTTTACAAGCTAGCATTGGATTTACATCTATGAATGGTTTTACAGATATTGAGAAATCAAAAGATCTTTTAATTCCAATGGAATTTAATATTAAATACAACGTAAAAGGAGCGCACAATGCCGTTATTGGTTATGGAACTACAATGTGGAAATATAAATTAACCACAATAAACCTTGACGATGACACTAACATCTATGATGATAATGGAGTAAACACAGGCATACCTGCTAAACCAGAATTAAAAACAGTAAAAGAATGGTTTGCTCATTTTGTGATCGAATACAGGTACCAAAAACCAGGTGGAGGAATAATGATCAAAGCAGGTTATACGCCTCTGTTTTTTAAGGCTATGAAAAATTTTGAGTATCAAAAAGTTTACGAATATCAAAAGAAATACAATTACGCTACAACATTTAATTTTGGTGTAGGCTATACTTTTTAACGGATAAAATAAATAATCAACAACTAATACACATATATTATGAAATCAATTAAACTAATTACATTACTAACCTTAACAGGAGCATTGGCTTTTACTACATCTTGTAAAAAACAACAACCAGAACCAGATGCTAGAGACAACAAAGTAGGCGGTTGCTTAGATGCAAATGCTGTAAATTACGATTCTAAAGCAGACTACGATGACGAAACTTGTAAATATGCTTATGTAAATAAATATGAAATTACCTATCATCCTGAAAAAGACGAAAGCGGAAGTGATTGGGACTTTTTAACCTACACTGATGCTGATTTGATACTCAGAGTAAAAGAACAAGGTGCTACCAACTGGATGTTTGAAGGGCCATCTATAGAAGATGTAGCTCATAATACTCCAGCGGTATGGACTGCTCCATCAAGCATCAAATTATTAAATAAAACTTACGTTTGGGAATTATACGATGAAGATAATGGAACTGCTGATGATTTTGTGTCTAGTGGATCTTTCAATCCAATTGCTTCATACAATAGTAGTTCAGAATCTACTTCTGACATAGGTACTAATGCTGCTAATGATGCTTCTAAATTGGTACTTCACATCACATTAAAAGACTAAATATTTTTAGACTTAACATTAAAAGAGTTCGTATATCGAACTCTTTCTTTTTACTTTATCTTTTAGTACACTCAATAGATAATAAGCTATGCTATCAAATCCATATCAAGATATTCTTAACGCACAAAAAAAATTCTTTGTTAATAATAGAAAAAATGACACTCTTTATCAAAGAAAACAAAAACTTAAAACGTTAAAAAAATGGATTAAAACCAACGCAGATTACATCGTAACAGAATTGCGAAAAGATTTTAATAAATGCGAAGAAGAAGTACTTATTTCGGAAATTAGACCAGTTATCACAGAAATAAGAGATGCCATTCATAATTTAAACTTTTGGGCAGAACCTACAAAAAAAGCTACACCACTAGCCCTGTTAGGGACATCTGCAAAAACAATTTTTGAAGCCAAAGGCAATACATTAATAATAGCACCTTGGAACTTTCCATTTAATTTAGCCATAGGTCCTTTAGTATCAGCATTAGCAGCTGGATGCACCGTAGTGATTAAGCCAAGCGAAAACACCCCTTACTGCGAAAAAGTTATTCAAAGATTGGTCAAGGAAGTATTTATCCCTGAAGAAGTTCATTGCATTCTTGGAGGTGTAACAGAAACTACACAGTTATTACAACTAAAATGGGATCATATCTTCTTTACAGGAAGTCCTACGGTTGGTAAAATAGTAATGAAAGCAGCCGCAGAGCACCTCACCTCAGTAACTCTAGAATTGGGAGGCGAAAACCCCGTTGTAATAGATAAAAAATGCAACCTAAAAGATACAGCTCAAAAGTTAATTTGGGGAAAATTTATGAACAGCGGACAAAGTTGTATCTCTCCTAATGTACTATTTGTTCATAAAGAAATTCTGAAAGACTTAAAAAAAGCACTGTCAAAAGAGTACAATAAGATATTCAAGTCAGGTCAAAAAGAGAAATCCAATCCAGAATTTGCTCACATTGTAAACGCTAATCATTTTGAAAGAGTAAAAAACTTAATTGATACAACCACCGAACAAGGAGGAAAAATTTTTCTTGGAGGTGAAACAGAAGGTTCTTGCAATTATATAGCACCTACTTTTATAGAAAGTGTAAGTGTCAAATCCGCTATATATAATGAAGAGATATTTGGACCTGTACTTCCAATAATTACCTATACCTCCATAACAGATGTCATCGACAAAATCAATGCAAAAGACAAACCATTAGCTTTGTATGTATTTACAACCTCTAAATATTTTTACAATAAAATCATTAAAGAAACTTCAGCTGGCACCACAGTTATCAACGATACAACAATCCAATTTACGCATCCCAATTTACCATTTGGAGGAGTTAACAATAGCGGCATTGGAAAAGCACACGGAGAATATGGTTATAGAGAGTTTAGTAACGAAAGAGCCATTTTAATACAACGAAGAGGGCTTACAATGCCTAAATTTATATATCCTCCTTATACGAGTTTGAAAAAAAAACTAATTCGTTTTTTAACTTGGAGAATGTAACCTCTTATCTAATAAAGAAACCGATAGCGAACTAATAATGTAACAAATTTTATTTAAAAGTTTTCTATTACAGAAAAATAATTATCTTTGCCGACCGCAAAGTGCGGATTTTAAACATATATTAAACAAAAGATTATGAATCGTTACGAGACTGTTTTCATTCTTACACCCGTTTTGTCTGACGCACAGGCAAAGGAAGCAGTAGTAAAATTCGAAAAGATTTTGAAAGATGCGAAGGCTAAAATCATCCAGAAAGATAACTGGGGATTGAAAAAATTAGCTTACCCAATTCAAAAGAAATCTACTGGTTTTTACAACCAAATTGAATTTGATGCTGCTGGAGAAGTAATTGCTGAATTAGAATTAGCATTTAGACGCGATGAGCGTGTAATGCGTTTCTTAACCATTAAAATGGATAAGCATCATGTTGCCTTTAATGATAAAGGTAGAGAAATGGCAAAAGCCTAATTTCAATTAATTATTAACTTGTAAAAACATTAAAGAATGGCAAACAATTCAGACGTTAGATATTTAGCGCCAATTCAAATTGACATTACTAAAACAAAGTACTGTAGATTTAAGAAAGCTGGTATCAAACATGTAGATTATAAAAATGCGACATTTTTATTAGGATTATTAAACGAGCAAGGTAAGATTCTTCCGAGAAGATTAACTGGAACATCTGCAAAGTACCAAAGAAAGGTAGCAACAGCAGTAAAAAGAGCTCGACATTTAGCAATATTGCCATACGTGGCGGATCAATTAAAATAGGAATTATCATGGATGTACTATTAAAGAAAAACGTAGATAACCTTGGTGATAAAGATGAGTTAGTATCAGTTAAACCTGGATACGGTAGAAACTTTCTTATTCCTCAAGGAATGGCAATTCTTGCAACAGAGTCTGTAAAGAAAATGCACGCAGAAACATTGAGACAAAGATCTCATAAAGCTGAAAAAATCAAAGCTGAAGCAGAAGCAACTGCTAAGAAATTAGAAGGAGCTAAAATTCAAGTAAAAGCAAAAGTTGGTGAAAACGGAAAAATATTTGGTTCTGTAAGTAACGTTCAACTTGTTGAGTCTATCAACGCTGCTGGTTTTGATATCGAAAGAAGAAAAATAAAATTAATTGGTGATGCTATCAAAAATGTAGGAACGTACCAAGCTAGTGTTCAAGTACACAAAGAAATTAGTATTACTATTGATTTCGATGTTGTAGAAGGATAAGATTATTTACTTCTTATAAAAACAATTTAAACCTGTTCATTCATTTGAGCAGGTTTTTTTTATTAATAATTCGCTTACGAATAAATCATATAAGACTATATTCTTATCACCTTCGACAGTTGCAGATTTACATACTATGATTAAGCAAATGTATAAATTCACGAAAAAGTTTCTTGGTAATGAGTAATACCAACATCCCCTACCCTTTCACAAAACGAATTCTTCTTGTAGTATTCGATGATGTATTGGTAAACACTACAAAATAAACACCTGATGGAAGTTTTTCTATATTCAATACATTATTAGTCTGTATTACTTCGAATTGTTTTCCCAAAATAGAATACACAGCTACATCATAAGAATCGATCGAAATTCCAGTAATCGTTAAGAAATATTTCGCAGGGTTTGGATAAACGTTCAAATCTAAATTTTCGTTATCTAAAATGGAGGCGTAATTGGAACATTTGTCTGCATTACTTTCAAACCAAGTTAGGGCATTTGCCGTAGCAGGATTAAAACAAGAATTGTGATCTCCTGTTGGCGACATATTCAAAGCCTCTACCGCTGTTGCTCCTAAAGCTACCATTGTGTCTAAAGTAAATATCGCATTATTAGGAGATACCATAGAATCATTTCCACAGTACATCATTCGTACAGGATTTTGAGGCACCCAATCGTATAGATTGTTAGCAGCTAACGCTATATTAATAGGATGTGAATCTCTATCGACATCCGCTAAAATATTTTGCAAAACGGAATCTTGCATAAAGTTATAATAGTTAGCACCTCCCAACATCGTCATCCATTGCGAAAAGCTATAAGTACCAGCATTTAGATAAGTATTAATATTCACATCAAAAGGCGAGTCGTATAGCTCATTGAAATTTTGATAAATAGTACCGTACGCTTCTTGATAAGAACCTAATATATAAGGTAAAAATACAGCTGCATAATAATTAGAATCGCCATCAAATATCAAATCAAATTGAGATCCTGATTGATCATAAGCACCCGATAAAGGTGCGCAAGCGATAACCTCAAACTCGGAAGTCATATTGTGTTCTTCAATATATTTATTAGTAGCCATAGCCGCGTGACCTCCTTGCGAATATCCAGTCAAAAACAATTGTCCATTATCATGGATTACCGTATTGGTATCCAGAAATTCACGTACTGCCCGTATCAAATCTAAAGTAGCCGTTGCTTCTGATTCTGCATGTTGATACGGATGAATACCTGAATTTACACCCAAGCCCAAATAATCAGGAAGCACCGAGATAAATCCCGTAGTTGAAAAAAACAAACCTTGACCTGAGTAAGCCCCATTGGAAGGTACGTTATTTTTTTTAAATTCGGTTCCGTGATTGTATGCTATCATAGGTGCGTATTCGCAACCAGCAAGCGTAGGTAAATACACTGCGCCAGAAGCTACAGTAGCATTGCCATGCACATCTACCGTGTTATAAGTTATTGTGTAACTCACCACCGGATTTATAGTCATAGCTGAAGCATTCCACCCATAAGCATTAAGCGTTCCTTGCACTTGTGCAGAAGATTTTGAAGATAATTGAGTTGCACTTACCAAAGTTTGAGAAATAGAAAATCCAATACTTAATGCCAATACTACCGATAGTGTTAATTTTTTCATGGTTTAAAGATAAAAAAAAGTTGTTGAAAAAAGATGCAAATCGTTAATTTATTGTGAATTAGAATTAAGCAGGGGAATAATTCAAAAAAACATTAATTATATTAGTCAATAAACTTTGTATTCTAATAAAAAAGTCTATTTTTGCAATTCGAACAAAGAAAAAGAACAGATTTAGAGTATATAAAAGTTATATAAAATGAGCAAAAGAACATTCCAACCATCAAATAGAAAAAGAAGAAACAAACATGGTTTCAGATCTAGAATGGCTACAAAAAATGGTAGACAAGTAATCAACAGAAGAAGAAGAAAAGGAAGAAAGAGAGTATCTGTTTCTGATTCGCCATTACACAAAAGATAATTAAATAGACTACAAATTTAGTCGTTAATATATATTTAAACTCTATTCATTAATTTGGATAGAGTTTTTTTGTTGTCTGTAAATTTTTAATTGTAGAAAACTTTTTAAAACGAAATAGCACATCGTAAATAATTTACGGTTTGTATTTCTATCTTTGCGTTCTATGGAATACTTAAATGAATTAAACACACCGCAACGAGCAGCGGCAGCACATATAAAAGGAGCAATGATGGTCATTGCTGGAGCAGGTTCAGGAAAAACGAGGGTGCTAACCTATCGTATCGCGCACTTGATCGACAACAATGTAGATTCATTTAACATTTTAGCGCTTACATTTACCAACAAAGCAGCTAAAGAAATGAAGCTTAGAATTGCCAAAATGATTGGAGAAGGAGAGGCTAGAAACCTATGGATGGGAACGTTTCACTCCATATTTGCTCGAATATTACGTACAGAAGCTGACAAGATTGGATACCCTCAAAACTTCACCATATACGACACGCAGGATTCAAAAAATCTACTCAAAACTATAGTTAAAGAATTGGGACTAGATGATAAACTTTACAAAACGAATATCCTTTATGGAAGGATATCTTCTGCCAAAAACAACTTAATATCTCCTCAAGCCTATTTGAATAATACGAGTATCATGGCTGAAGACAAGTCCAATGCTAGACCGAGAATAGGAGACGTATATATAGAATATGCCAAAAGATGCTATAAAGCGGGAGCAATGGATTTTGATGATTTACTATTTATTACCAATGTACTGCTCAAAAACCATCCTGATGTTTTGTTGAAATACCAAGAAAAGTTTAAATACATACTCGTGGATGAGTACCAAGATACCAACTACTCTCAATATCTGATTGTAAAAAGATTGGCAGCCCGATATGGCAACCTATGTGTAGTTGGTGACGATGCGCAAAGTATTTATGCGTTTCGTGGTGCCAATATTCAAAACATATTGAACTTCAAAAAAGATTATCCAGATTACAACCTCTACAAACTGGAACAAAACTATCGATCTACACAAAACATTGTAGATGCTGCAAGTAGTATTATTGTCAATAACAAAGACCAAATAGAGAAAAAAGTATGGACTTCTAATCCCACAGGAGAAAAAATAAGAGTGGTAAAAACAGGATCTGACAATGAAGAAGGTAAATTTGTAGCCAATGATATTTTTGAAACCATTCAAAACGAACAAATGTCAAATGAGGATTTTGCTATCTTATACAGAACCAACATGCAGTCTCGTTCGATGGAGGAATCGCTACGAAAATTAAACATTCCGTATAAAATTTATGGTGGTCAATCGTTTTACCAAAGAAAAGAAATTAAAGATTTAATCTCTTATTTTCGTTTAATTGCCAATCCTAAAGACGAAGAAGCATTTAAGAGAATAATCAATTATCCAAAAAGAGGAATAGGAGCTACAACCGTAGATAGACTAACCATAGCTGCCAACAACAATGATGTATCACTTTGGGAGGTCGTAGAAAACCCATTGAAATATACCTCAGGATTAAATCAAGGTACAACTACCAAAATAACACAGTTTGCATTGATGATAAAAAGCTTTAAAGTTAAAGTAGAAAAAACCAATGCTTTTGATCTTGCTGAAGAAATAGCTAGAGTATCTGGAATAAGTAGAGAACTCAATGCTGATAAAACCCCCGAAGGTATTTCTAGAGCTGAAAACATTCAAGAGCTTCTCAATGGTATCAAAGAATTTTGTGATGAGCAAGCTACCGATGAAAATCCATTGGTGACACTACCCGACTTTATGTTAGATGTAGCATTACTCACCGATGCCGATAGCGATGACCCTGAAGATAATGACCATGTAACACTAATGACCATCCACGCATCCAAAGGCTTGGAGTTTCCGCATGTGTATATCGTAGGACTTGAAGAAAACTTATTTCCATCACAATTGTCAATTAATACACGTACAGAATTAGAAGAAGAAAGACGTTTGTTTTATGTAGCCATGACCCGTGCAGAAAAAAGATGCACGCTCAGCTATGCAATGAGCAGGTATAGATGGGGGCAACTCAACCCTTGCGAGCCAAGTAGATTCATTGATGAAATAGACTCTAAATATTTAGATGAATCTCTTGCTAACAAAAACGACATCCCGAAGCATATACAAGATATGGGAGGAAGCATCAAGGGAGATAGTAATCCATTTAGGGATCAGTCTTTTCTAAACAAATATAAAAAGCAATCTGGGCAGAAAACATACACGAAAAAACCAAGTTCGACACCTGCACCTCACAAACCTGCAATACCGGCTAACTTGAAAAAAGTAACCGCTAGTACAACTGGCAATTTTGCTGCACCAAAAGACATTATTACGGGGGTACAAGTTAGGCATGAGCGATTTGGAAAAGGTAAAGTTCTAAATGTAGAGAATGGAAAAGCAACAGTATTTTTTCCCACTTCTGGACAAAAACAGCTCTTGTTGAAATTTGCAAAACTGGAAGTTATTGGATAGTTGTTTAACTATTTTCTATCTGTTTCAAATCAAATTCTAACAAAGAATTGAGTTGCATAGTGGCTTTTGAAAACCAATCTTGTTGTTTTTCTGGATGCTCCGGAATGAGTATTACATTCATATTGGCTGCTAAACCAGCTAGCATCCCATTTTTACTATCTTCATATACAATACATTCGCTAGGATGCACGCCAAGTTTTGAAGCAGTTGATAAAAATACATCTGGATATGGTTTTCCGTGCTTTTCAAATTCTGCGGAATGAATAACCGTAAAATATTCAGCAATATGTAACCGTTCCAAAACAGCAATGATTACTTTTAAATTGGAGGAAGACGCCAATGCGCAAATTCTTTTTTTATCTTTCAATGTATTGAGCGTGTCCAATACACCAGGCAATGCATAGCCACGTATCTTTATCAAACGAATCACCTCATTTTGTATTTCAGATGCAATCTTTGCTACTTCTGTGAGAATAGGGAAAACTGACTGCCAATAAAGCACCACTTCATCTATTCGCATACCTACAGTTTCTATGCACATATCTTCCGTAAATTCAATACCATATTTTGTAAATATAATAATTTCTGCCTGCCTCCAAAAAGGTTCCGAATTGATTAACAACCCATCCATATCAAAAATGTGAACTTTCATAAAAATCAGTTATTCAGTTGTGAAATCATCAATATCTCTCCTATCTTTTTTGGTGGGTCTTCCTTTCACACCTAAGTATTTATTCGTTCTATTGATTTCTTGTACTTGTTTTAAAATATCTAAATCTTCAGCTTTAGTTATTTCTATAATCAAAGTAGAAACTAACTTTGCTCCTACCCTAGATTTAGGAATATCTATGATTTTAAATGTTCGCCATATAGGATTTACTTTTATTCCAAAAGTATCTCCCACACATACCAACTTAGAAGATTTGGCAAAAGTATTATTTAATTTGATATGATCTGCTGCACACAATCTACTTGCCACACTTCTTGTTTTAGCCAATCTAACAACCCATAAAAATTTATCAATCCGCATATTGTTTTACTTCTATTATTAATAATTTTTCTAAATCTATGGTGGCTCTTGACCTTTTTATGTGCATTCTTAAAATGGGAAAAGTTTTTTTGAAATTCAATTTAATTTGCTCATTTTCAATTTCATAAGATTTGATTTCAAGCCATGGAATTAGTTTAGATTCTAACTTAGAACCGACAGCTATTCCCTTATTGGTTAAATGACATTCCCATTTAAAATAATTGAAAGAAAGCATTGCTATTGCCAATACAGCCCCAAAACCATACTCGGTATAAAGCGGCATCAACTCTTGATTATTAATATAGTACAACCAAAAATGCAAACCAGTAAGTCCTAAGATAAAAACATTAGAAAAAATAGGATAAAGCCAATTACGTGATATTGTATCTTTCTTAGTAACGGGTATTTTAGTTAGGTAATGGACAACAGTCATACTCGTTATCTGCTTCCGCATAACCAATATTATTATAAAAATAGAAATCGCAATAACGACATAAGCAAGATATCCTATCTCCGCACGATAATCATAACATATATACGCTATAATCATAACAATCATCATAAGTTGCATTATTGCTTCCTGAAGAATCGTATAAAATGGAATTTTTTTCATCCTCACAAAAGTAGTTAAGTTTTTGAATACCTAATTTCAAATTAATACATTAATACAATTGTTCCCTTAAGTAATTTTTTATCCTTAAAAATGACCATTTATCAAAACCTCATTAAAAAAAACATAAACTAAAATGGTAGAACCATATATATAGTTATATTTACTTCGTTAAAAATAAGACGAATAACAATTTATGAAAAAAATAGTAGTATCATTAAGTGCTGTATTATTGTTGAACAGCCTTTCTGCACAGAAAAAAGCTCCTGAAAACTGGTATCTTTTAGATCCTAAAGCTGACAAAGTATATGGCGCAGGAATTGAAGAAGCATACAAAACATTAGGAGATCGAAAATCTGAAACGGTAATTGTTGCAGTAATAGATTCGGGTGTAGATGTCAACCATGAAGATCTAAAAGATGTAATTTGGGTAAACAAAGACGAGATTCCAAATAATGGGATCGATGATGATAAAAATGGATATATAGATGATATCAATGGATGGAGCTTTCTTGGAGGTGCTGAAAACGATATAGACGGTGCTCCCCTTGAAATAGCAAGAATCTACCAAACGTTATCTAAAAAATACGAAGGTAAAACAGCTGCTGATTTTACGGGAAAAGATAAAGAAGACTTTGCGTATTGGAAAACAATAGAGGCGGACTATACCAAAGAGATGAATAAAACACGATCTGGTTTCGAACAAATGGATATGATCAACAGCTTTATTCAAAATGTAAAAAAAGATAAAGGAGAGTTCACTAAAGAGGCATTGAAAGATTATGAGCCAAAGAACGATATCGAAAAACAAATTTTACCAAAATTCAAATTGGCTTTACTTGTAACAGACGCATCTGAAATTGAAAGTCAAATAACAGGAGGCTTAGAGCATTATGAAGGTTTTCTAAAAAACAACTTAATGAATGGAGACTCTCTTCGTAGAGCTGTTGTAGGTGATGATCCTTTGAATCCAAATCAAAAAATATACGGTTGTAATCGTGTGCAAGGGCCTGATGCATTTCATGGGACGCACGTATCTGGAATTATAGCTGCCAATAGAACGAACAGTTTGGGGATAATCGGAGAAGCTGCTAATGTTCAAATAATGGTACTTCGAGCTGTGCCAAATGGTGATGAAAGAGATAAAGATATAGCAAATGCTATTTATTATGCTGTTGATAATGGAGCTTCGATTGTGAATATGAGTTTTGGGAAAGGATACTCTCCACATAAAGATGTGGTAGATAGAGCTATGAAATATGCGCAAGATCATGACGTATTGCTCATTCACGCAGCAGGTAACGATTCTAAGAACAAAGAAATCCATGCTAACTACCCAAATAAGTATTTAGAAAACGGATTGGTTTTGACAAACTGGATAGATGTAGGAGCTAGTTCGTACAAAAAAGGTAAAACATTACCTGCAAGTTTTTCTAATTATGGTACAACTAAGGTGGATCTTTTTGGACCAGGTGTAGCGATACACTCTACCGTTCCTGATAACAAATATAAAGATGCAAACGGTACCAGTATGGCCTGTCCTAGTGTAGCCGGTGTAGCTGCTTTGATTAGAAGTTATTTTCCAGAATTGACTGCTGAGCAAGTAAAAAAAGTGATGGAAGAAACGGTTGTAAAATACAACCGAAAAGTGCAGTTACCTGGCGGAACAATCAAGGAGACTAAAAAAGGTCCTAAGCACAAGAAGTCTAAAGTAAGAATGACTGAACTATGTGTTACAGGTGGTTTTGTAAATGCTAACAACGCTGTAAAACAATTACTAAAAGACGAAAAATAAGCCTTTTAAATTCATAAAAAAGACCTTAAAACATTGTTTTAAGGTCTTTTTTTTATGCGATAAACTTTAAGGCATCTATAATAAATACTTGTCTATATAAGACCAAACACTAACTAGAAACTTGCTTGTACTTACTAAAATCTGGTTTTCGTTTTTCTAAGAATGCATCCCTACCCTCTTTTGCTTCTTCTGTCATATAAGCCAAACGTGTTGCCTCTCCAGCAAATATTTGCTGCCCGACCATTCCATCATCAGTAGCATTGAATGCATACTTTAACATACGAATAGATAGTGGAGATTTTTGCAAAATTTCTTGCGCCCACTCAAAAGCTGTATCTTCTAATTCATCATGCGGTATAACGGCATTGACCATCCCCATATCATAGGCTTCTTGTGCAGAATAATTACGTCCTAAAAAGAAAATCTCACGAGCCCTTTTTTGACCGACCATTTTTGCCAAGTAAGCAGACCCATATCCTCCATCAAAACTAGTAACATCTGCATCTGTTTGTTTAAAAATAGCGTGCTCCTTACTTGCCAAAGTAAGATCGCAAACGACATGCAAACTATGTCCACCACCAACAGCCCATCCGGGTACAACACAGATAACCGCTTTAGGCATAAAACGTATCAATCGCTGCACTTCCAAAATATTTAACCGACCAGTGCCTTCGTCATCAATGTATCCACTTTTTCCTCTAGCGTTTTGATCTCCTCCGCTACAGAAAGAATATACACCGTCTTTGGTAGATGGGCCTTCGGCAGAGAATAGGACTACCCCTATGGTATCATCTTCTCTTGCATCCAAAAACGCATCAAATAATTCATTGACCGTTTTTGGTCTAAAAGCGTTTCTCAAGTTAGGTCTATTAAAAGCTATTCGGGCTACCCCATCCGCTTTTTTGTAGGTTATATCTTCGTATTCTTTTGCTACTTTCCAATTGATTGAATTCATATATTTTTTTTTAGTGAACCATGAAAATGATTTCATACCCCAAAAATAATACTTTTTGAGACAGCACATGTTATCTGAGATAAATTATATCAATTGTGTTTCAACTTATACCTTAGCTGGACATAAAATATTCCAAAATAAATGGAATTAGTTTTTATTGTTTTGAGGCGATAAACGGAGGAATAGACATAGCTATTCCGAGTATTTTATTTGCTGTAAAGTTTTTGCACCAAAAAATCATTGAAAAGCGTCTTATAAATTGTTTCTTTTTTCTTAAAAAATAATTCATTTTTTTTTAAAACGCATATCAAAATTAATTTGGCATTATCCTAATTTTAACTTGTATTATAAATATAGTATTCTTAGATTTGAGGTAGGTTTGTATTTCAACTATAACACGACTATGAACGCCAGAAAAACCATATATTCTTATGCTATAAAATTCACTGATGAGCCTTTGCGGTGTGAGGGCAAAGAATATAGCCAAACGGCTAGAATATCGCTACGTGATGAAAATAAGAACCTTCTTGAAAAGAGAAAATACGGTGTTTTTGATTTAGAGGTTTTGTATGAAACGATTCACAAAGGATTGGATTTAGATATTTCAAATTGCCTGATACACAACTTCTCGATAGAAGATTACAAAAAGAGATACCATATTGATGAATCTATCAAGATTACAATACACAACATCAATGCAAGTAATTCTTTCTTTGAAGCAGATAAACTCGTTGACTTCTCCAATGTAGTTTTTGAGGGAAAAAAGACCAACTTTAAGAATGCACATTTTGGATTGGGAAATCTTAGTTTTTTAAATTGTAAATTTAATACTCCAACAACAGATTTTAGCAACACTTCTTACAGTGAGGGAAATAACATTTTTCAATATGCCGAATTTGCAGATGGGCTCGTTTCATTTGAAAACGCCAGTTTTATCAACGGAAATTTGAGTTTTATCAATGCCAGATTTAACAATGGATTGACCACTTTTAAAAATGTAGATTTTGGTAACGGCAATGTTTCTTTTCATTTTGCACTATTTAGTAAGGGTAATATCAACTTTGAAAGAACCCTATTTGGTGGTAATCTCACCGATTTTTCTAAAGTAGAATTTGGTTCAGGGAAAGTTGATTTTAGAAAAGCTAATTTTGGTAATTCTGAAGTATCATTTGAAGATGTAATGCTGCAAGACAATAAATTGATATTTAGGAGAGCTAAATTTGGCAACTCTCCCATTTCGTTTAAACAAAGTGAAATGCCTAATGCTCAGATTATACTCAACGAAGCAGAGTTTGGAACAGGTCGTATTTCTTTTTTTGGTGTGAATGCCAATGCCATTAAGATTAAAAGTTCGATACTCTCCAGTTACGTAGATTTTAGAGTAACTCGCTGTGAGGTGATAGATATTTCGAATGCGATAATTCATAATATTCTTGATTTTAAAAAAGGTATCAATCAAGTAAAAATTGATAAGCTTTATATATATAGTGTTAGAAATCTTGGTAAATTATTTATTAACTGGGAGGAAAACGACATTCCTAAAATCATTGGTCAACAGACAAAGACAACGTATCATCAAAAAGCCGAACAATTTAGAATTCTGAAAGAAGATTTCCATACAATGGGGCAATATGAGGATGAAGACAAGGCCTACATCGAATTTAAACGGAATGAATTAAAGGACATTATACATGCAGCTCAAAAGCAAAGTATTTCTAAAAGAGTATTAGCATACATTCGATTTGGTTTTCAGACAATAGTATTTGATTGGATGGGAAAATATGCCACTAGCCCACTCCGTGTTTTGACGAGCATCTTTTTTGTATATGGTTTTTATTCTGTTTTATATGTGCTATTTGAATTGACCAACCATGGTCAAATAAGTTGCATTGCCACAGAAATGGGAACTTGGGAAAAAATTATCGATTCATTTTATTTTAGTGCCGTTACTTTCTTAACCATAGGTTATGGCGAATGTGTTCCTACAGGATTTTTTAAAATCATAGCTCCTCTTGAGGGCTGGACGGGAGTATTTATGATGAGTTATTTTACGGTAGCGTTTGTGAGAAAAATACTGAGATAAGTACTACATTCTAGATGTGCAGGTGGATGTTTGCGTGAGGGATAGGAACGGCATCCTCCCAAAGTTTTTTTTTGGAAAAACTTTGGGAGATATAGTGGATAGCCCGACCCAGAGGGGCACGCCCAAATAATAATTAAGCCAAAGCAACTTATTTATTTTTGAATAGCTTTAATTAAAGAAAGGCTTCTATTTTTATTCACAAGTGATGCGTTTTTATTAAAAATCCTTTATATTTACATAAATTCAATCCATATATTATGAAAAATATTTATTCTTTATTGTTTTCCACTTTTTTAGCGTCCACTATGATTGGGCAAATGACCGATGTTGGTGGTCCAAAATCTGCTAATGTAAAAGTAAATTTACCGGCTGTAAAAGTAACTCAAAAAATGCCCGAATTTGATTTATCTGCGACTTTAGCGACCAATGCTATAAACGAAGCCAACAAAGTAGGCCCTTATATGTTTGGGTATGAGCATAGTGTAAATTACAATCTAACAAACTCTGGTTCATGGGAAACCCTGCTCAATGGCGATAGAATATGGAGGATAAAATTACAATCGGAAGGTGCTTTATCTTTGAATTTTGTGTTTACTGATTTTGAAATTCCACCGGGAGGACATCTGCACATTTACAATCCTGATAAATCTATCATTATAGGGGCGTATGTACATGCTAACAATACCGAAGATCATACTTTTGGTACGGAGCTAATGAAAGGCGATGTGGCTATTTTGGAATATTACGAACCTGCTTCGCAAGCACAACAAGGAAGGTTGCAACTGGGTACAATAGTACATGGATATAAAGATATCAATGGCTGGTACACTGAAAAAGTGAATGAGTCTGGTGCTTGCAATATGGATGTAATGTGTCCAGATGGTGCACCTTGGCAAGATGAATCTAGAGCTGTAGCGATGATTGTAAATGGTGGGGGAATTTGCTCAGTAACTCTACTTAATGGAGGTGTTGATAGTTGTCGCTACACTATTTGCAGTCGCTTGAGACCCACAAGTAGTACTGTTATAGTTAAATCTAAATACATAACTCCCCATACTCCCTGGTCCACAGTGATTAGCAGTAAGAAAATATGGAATCCCATCTTGTGGCACATCATTAAGTAGAGTTCCTGAGCAAATTCCCCCACCATTTACAATCATCGCTACAGCTCTAGATT
>CAMZLL010000138.1 GCA_947311505.1 uncultured Cryomorphaceae bacterium | reverse complement strand
CACAAAACTTGGCGTTAATTTATCTGGAGCATCCGTAGGAGTGGCTTTTGACCTTAACACATCCTCACTTTCTAAAGCGACAAATGGAATTGGTGCTATGGAACTATTCGTAAGGTATCGAATAGGTTTTGAAGGTAAATACAACGGTTTTAGATAGGTGTATATTTGCTTGTCAGCAGTTAACTATAGGCTGTCGAGGATTTTTGAAAAGAGGATAAACAAGAGTAGGCTCTAATTACTAGACTTCATTCCTCTAACAGCATTCATCATTTTTCGAGCAGACACTTGATAAAAATCTTTCATTGAATAAGATTTACCAACTATATAGTATCCGTCTATTTGTTTTACGGCATAAAAATGATGATTAGGTAATCCTTCAAGATCTTTTTGATCCAGTGTAGAATTTTCTGCTTTTAGTACTCTCGAAAAAAGTAGGTAATCACTTCCTTCTTCATTGTAAATATACTCATATATACTGTTTTGATCTTTGTGAGCGACTTTCTCATCGGCTACAGATTGTGGTATATCTCCCCAATCTTCAAGAATCAAATGGAAGTTCTTTTCTCCAGCCATAGTTATTTCCCATAACGCCTCTCCTTCATTATGTTTTATAATTGGCTGTTTGTATTTTTGTTGTTGATGCTCATCTGTATAATAAGCCTCAGGTATATACACAATTACATTCAGGTCATAATCAGACATATCAAACTCCCTTAATCCCTTTAAATCGACTTCAGAAGCAGAATAATCCGCATCTTTAACCTCTGTATCAACGTGCTCATTTTTAGGATCTTCAGTTACTGATTCGTCCCCACAAGAGACCATAAAAAGAGCAACTACTGTATATAAAGGAAATAATATTTTTTTCATGTTCAATAAATTAAATTGGCTTAATAAATCAAAAGTACAAAAAATTGTTTGGATAAGTACTATCGCATTACAAATCTAACAGTTTGTCGATTTCTTTGCTCTACTAAAACCTCCTTATTGGAAGTCAACTCACTTATTATATTCTCCTTATAGTGTCTAATTGTCAATAACGAAAGGCTGTCATTGTATTTTACTCGGTATTCTTTTTCGAGTAAAGTTATCAATCTCGGAACCTTATAAGCATCGTTATCTACACATACAGAGAAACTTATCGCTGAATTTTGCATTAAATTCACCTTAACTTTCATCTGATTGAAAGCCTCAAATATATCGCGCATATTTTTTTCTACTATAAAAGAAAAATCTCTTGGAGATATTGACAGCAATAATTGATTTTCCTTAAAGATAAAAGAGGGTATCAGCCCGTCTCTCTCAGTGTTTGATTGAATAATCGTTCCTGATGCCAAAGGGTCAATAAATGACTTAACGAAAAGAGAAATATCTTTGTTTTGTAGCGGTTTAATTGTCTTTGGGTGTATGACAGACGCACCGTAATAACTTAATTCTATAGCCTCTCTAAAGGAGATTTCAGAGAGTTTTTTGGTATTGTTAAAAAACTTAGGATCAGCATTAAGCACTCCTGGTACATCTTTCCAAATGGTAACATCATCCGCCCCTAAACACCAAGCAGCAATGGCCGCTGTAAAATCCGAACCTTCTCTACCCAGCGTGGTAGTTTGACCAGTATCTGTGTGTCCTATAAAACCTTGTGTAATACAAATATTTCGGCTACCATTATTTTGATATATCCCACCTGTTTTGGATTTGAATAGCGCTTGAGTCAGCTCCCAATCTACTGTAGCGTCCCTATAATTATTGTTCGTTCTTATGATTTTTCGTGCATCTACCCACTCATTTTCTACCCCCTCCTTATTGAGGTATCCCGCAATAATAGTGGAAGACATTATTTCGCCAAAAGATACAATCTGGTCGTATTCGTAATCATAATTGGTCGAAGATTCTGACTTGAGTTTTATTTCAAGTTTGGTTATCACCTTTTTAAATACCAATGAAAAATCCTCATCGTCTTCAAGCCCCAAATCTTTTATGATAGTTTGATGAAATTGCCAAACTTTTGCCAACGAAACGTTATGTTCTTTTCCATTGAAATAATCATCAACAATCTGCTCCATAAAGTTAGTAGTTTTGCCCATTGCAGAAACCACCACCATCAGATCATCGGTATATAATTGAATAATTTTTAATACGTTCATCACGGAACCCGCATCTTTTACAGAAGCACCTCCAAATTTAAATACTTTCATATCTGTCTTGTTCTTTAATCAAAAAATAATCTTCCATTAAGCCATTCGCCATCTAAAAAAGCGTTGTTCATTTTGTAAAATGCTATAGCAGGTTCATTCCATTCCAGAACTTGCCAATCCATACGTTTCACACCTCTTATTTTAGCTTCCGCAACAACTTCATTGAAAAGTAACTTACCAATTCCCTCACCTCTTAAATCTTCTTTAACAAGGAAATCTTCCAAATATAAAGTCTTCCCTTTCCAAGTACTATACCCCGTATAATACAACGCAAAACCGACTACTTCTTGTTCATTCTCAGCTACGATACAATCAAAAACTTTAGATTCGCCAAAACCATCAGTTTCGAGCTGAGCTACTGTATTTATGACAGCATTGGGTTCGTTTTCGTAGATTGCCAATTCCTGAATTAATTGCAGAACGGCAGGCATATCAGATTTGTTTGCCGTTCTTATTGTTACGTTGGTCATTTAGTTCTGTATTTATCTACTAAAATCGGTATTAATTCTATAAAAAAACCGATATTTACGTTTTATTTATCAACGTAAAAATATTTACAACCAATGGGTTTTACAACTTTAGGGGAGTTCATCCTCGATAAACAATCAGATTTTCCAGGTTCTAGTGGCGACCTATCAAGCATAATTAGTTCTATCAGATTGGCTGGAAAAATAGTCAATCAGCAGATCAATAAAGCTGGACTAGCAAAACATATACTAGGCTGGGCAGGCAGCGAAAATATTCAAGGAGAACAACAACAAAAGCTTGATGTATATGCAGATGAGCAGTTTCGGAAAGCTCTTGAAAACAGAAAAATGGTTTGCGGAATAGCCTCAGAAGAAGAAGATGATTTTATTACGTTTGACAACAACAATAAAGATGCTAAATATGTAGTAATGATAGACCCATTAGATGGTTCATCAAATATAGATGTCAATGTTTCTATAGGTACAATTTTCAGTGTATATAAAAGAGTAACTCCAGTAGGTACACCGGTACAATTAGAAGATTTTTTACAGCCAGGCACTGCGCAAGTAGCAGCAGGTTATATCGTTTACGGATCGAGTATGATGTTGGTCTATACTACCGGTCATGGTGTCAATGGGTTCACGTATGACCCCGGTATTGGTGTGTATTTCTTGTCGCACAAGAATATGAAATTCCCTGAAGATGGTCGGATTTATAGCATCAATGAAGGCAATATTAATTCTTGCGAGAAAGGTGTACAAGATTATGTAAAATATTGTCAAGAAGACGACAAAGCAACCAACAGACCTTATTCTGCAAGATATATAGGGTCTTTAGTAGCAGATTTTCATAGAAATTTAATTAAAGGGGGTATTTATGTTTACCCTGCTACATCTAAAAATCCAAATGGTAAATTGAGATTACTTTATGAGTGCAATCCTTTTGCTTTTATAGCAGAACAAGCAGGCGGAATTGCTACGGATGGTAAACGTAGAATTATGGAAATTCAACCTACGGAATTGCATCAAAGAGAGCCTTTGTTTACTGGAAGTAAAAACATGATGAATAAAATAGCTTCGATGATGTAGTTTTTTTTAGATCTGAAATTTTTAAAGTTAGAATTTGCAAATAATAGATTAGAATGAGTTCAGAAAAAATAAAATTATTTATTAATAAAAACTCAAGTAGCACTATTAGGGCTCGGGCAAATGGGGTTACCATTTCTTCTGTTGATATAAGCCGAGATTTAGCTACTTATAAAATTAAAGGACAAGGTGGCAGATACATAGTCGTGATTAAAGGTTTTCAAACTGGAGAAATCAAATCCTCATGTACTTGTCCATACGATTGGGGGGGGGTATGCAAGCATCAGGTGGCTGCACTCAAGCGATTAATGAACCTTAATTTACCAACTTATGACAAGAAAGGGAAACAAATAAGCTATGATTCTAAAATTGAAATCCCTTTAAATCCAAAAGATGGCTCACTTACTTTGCGTGACCTACGAGACCCTAAAATTCATGACCCTAGTAGATCTAGGTTGAGCGAAATGCTACTTAATACTACCTTGTTTTCTCAAGATAAAATAGTTGGAAATATCAAAGCCTATGAGAAATGGGAATATACCAATACGAATTTCGTAATAGAGAAAAATGGTAGTAAGCTCAAATTGTCTTGTGATTGTTTGCAAACCAAAAACAAACTATGTTCACATCAGTTTCAAATTTTAGGCATGTTCATTAGCGCCTTTGGAATTAAGTTTTTTGTAGATCCCAAGCCTTTAATCACGGCACAGTATATACAAGCAGAAAAGTACGGTTTGGAGCATAAAAAATATGAAGACTATTTAGATTTTAATTTCGTAGATAATGTATTTTCTGCAATCCCAAAAATGGAAGGCATCACACCAAATCTAAATCCTGAAAATTGGAAAAGCTTTGTAAATTCTCAATTGGACAACGAATATATTACAGAAAGTAAGATACCAAGTGATGTTTATAGAAGAGATCCCGAAGATGTACAAAACTTTGGTTTAGCGTTAGGAATATCGTTTTTTCAAAACCACGCTATAGACATCCAGGTATTAAGAGGAAAACTTAATAAAGCAGGAGAAATAGCCACGGGCATAAAACAGGTTTTTGACTCCAGCTCTTTAGAAGGTATAAAGGGGCTACAAATTGCTGATGCTGATCAACTTTTTTCGGATGTCAAAATGCTTGAAGAAAATAAAGTAGCTGTTAAAAAAAATGAAGCTTTTTATCCAAATGGGGAGTTAAGAGGAGATACCAATGAGGATTTGTTGCATTTTTTAAATTATATGTTTACCGGATTGGATAAAATGAGGCAACACCTAACAAAACTGCCTACATTTAAGATGGACGACCAAGGTAGATATACAAAAAAATACTTGTCTGATATCGCTATAAAGTTTGAATCTTCAATTCTATCATTCGTATTTAAAGAGGAGGGAGAGTTTTACAATCTTGTAGCTTACCTCGAAGTAGCTGGAAAAAAAACTAGGTTGGCTAAGATAAAAAAAGATGTAAGCTACCTTTTTACTAAAGTAGCCGATTCGTATTACGTGCATGCTTCTACTGATTTATCTTTAAATCTAAAGTATTTTAAAGAAAATACAGAAGTGAAAATCTTTAAGGAAAGTTTTAATTCATTCTTTCAAGAATTTATAAAACCTTTGCAAAAAAAATATTTAATTGACTTTAAAATAGATAACGTGAAGATTAAAAAACAAGAAAAGGATGTACAAGTTGTCCGAAAAGTGTACATATCTGAATTGAATAATTTTGTAATTTTCAACCCTATAATAGAATACCCACAAGGAGAAGTAGAGTTGTTTGGGCTGGAACGTTTACAAAATATTACTGATAATATTCTGATAACATATAAACGTGTAGATACCACAGAAAATGAATTTAAAAATGATTTTTTACAGCTACATCCAAAATTTGAAGAACTAGAAAAAAGAGGCTTTTTCTATTTAGATTATGATGAAATGACTGAGAAAGGCTGGTTTTTTGATGCCTTTCAAAAAATGAAAGATGCCAACATTGAAGTCTTTGGATTCAATGAACTAAAATCATTTAAGTACAACCCACATAAGCCGGTAGTTACTACAAACGTAGCTTCTGGTATCGATTGGTTTGAAGTGGAGGTAAATATTGCTTTCGGTAACAATGTGGTTTCTATAAAAGAATTGAAAAAAGCCATTTTAAAGAAAGATAATTTTGTTAAATTAGATGACGGTTCGTTGGGTATGATTCCAGAAGAGTGGCTCGAAAAATATGGAAGACTTTTTAGAACAGGAAAGATAAAAAATGACAAATTAGAGATTTCAAAATTAATGTTTTCTGTAATAGACGACATGTTTGATGATATGATAGCATCTGAGGACATACGCTTTGAAATAGCTGAGAAGAAGCGGAAATTATTATCTTTTGAACAAATAGAGCAAGTACCTCAACCGAAAGGTATAAAAGCAACATTGAGAGATTATCAAATCTCTGGATTGAGCTGGCTTAATTTTCTAGAAGAATTTAATTGGGGAGGTTGTTTAGCAGATGATATGGGATTGGGTAAAACCATTCAGATCATCAGTTTGTTAAAAATGGTTAAGGATAAAACACCTAAAAAAGAACGATATGCTAGTATAGTGGTAGTACCCACTTCGCTTATTTTTAACTGGCAAGATGAATTAAATAAGTTTTGCCCCTCATTGAAGTACAAAGTGGTATATGGTCCTAATAGAGAGAAAACTATTGCTGATTTTGACAAATACGACTTAATATTGACTACTTATGGTACTCTTATGAACGACATAGAAGTGCTGAAGGATTATCGATTTAAATATGCGATACTGGATGAGTCTCAAAACATAAAAAATCCAAGTTCTAAAAGATATAAAGCGGTTAGATTACTAAACGCAACAAATAGATTAGTACTAACTGGAACACCAATAGAAAACAACACATTTGACTTGTTTGCTCAGTTCAATTTTATAAATCCCGGGTATCTGGGAAGTCCAGCAGATTTCAAGGCAAACTATTCTGAGCCTATTGATAAAAATAAAGATCAAAAAAGAGCAGAAGAATTACAAAAATTAGTAGCCCCATTTTTATTGAGAAGAACCAAAGAGCAAG
Source organism: uncultured Cryomorphaceae bacterium (assembly GCA_947311505.1). GTDB lineage: Bacteria > Bacteroidota > Bacteroidia > Flavobacteriales_D > Parvicellaceae > Parvicella. Next base: position 17,196 of record CAMZLL010000138.1, on the reverse strand, counting down.
TTGCAACAGAACTCCCACCCAAGATAGAGTCCGTTATGTATTGTGAGATGGGAGCTGCACAAAGAGTTGTTTATGATGCATACCGAAACAAGTATAGAGATTATTTAATGGGTAAGATTGAAACAGATGGTATAGGAAAATCCAAAATGTACGTACTGGAAGGCTTAACCAAACTGAGACAGATTTGCGATTCACCTGCACTGATTCCCGATGAAGATTTGTCGGATACCGATTCTATTAAGATAAAAGAATTATTAAAAGTCGTTACAGAGAAAACAGGAAAACACAAGGTATTGATTTTCTCTCAATTTGTAACAATGCTCGATTTGATTCGAACAGAATTGACAAACAACAACATTGCACATGAGTATCTTACGGGGCAAACGAGAAATAGACAAGAACGTGTAGATAACTTCCAAAACAATGATGATATTCGGGTCTTTTTGATAAGTCTTAAAGCCGGTGGCACTGGGTTGAATCTTACAGCAGCTGACTATGTCTATATAGTAGATCCATGGTGGAATCCTGCAGTAGAATCCCAAGCGATAGATAGATGCTATCGTATAGGTCAAGATAAACATGTATTTGCTTACAAAATGATCTGTAAAAACACCATAGAAGAAAAAATAATAGAATACCAACTTAGCAAAAAGAAATTAGCTTCTGATTTGATTAAGACGGATGACTCTTTTGTGAAAGGATTGACCAAGGCAGATATTGGAGAGTTATTTAGTTAAGGGTAAGCATAGTGCGAGTTGCTATTTTTTCCAAAGTCCTAGAAACTCTTTTGTCAAACCGAGAATATTCTTTCTAAATAAAAAGAATAATATAATATAAGGGACTAGCATTAAAATAACGATTCCAGCGTTGATTCCATTACCAACTGAAATCTCACTACCTTGAGCAGACTCTATTCGTGCTCTACACATAGAGCATCCTTGAGCGATAGAGCTCGTATTAGACCAAACAAAGACAATACCGAGTATCAATATTCTTTTAAAAAACCTACCCATAATATGGCGAAATCATTAAGTAAACAACCACTCCGGTTACAGCTACATATAACCAAAGAGGAAATGCAATTCTTGCAATTTTTTTATGTTCGTCAAATTTAGTCAATAATGCTCTAACATAGGTAATAAGCACAAAAGGAATTATTGTTATAGATAATATAATATGGGTTATTAAAATAAAATAATAAACATACTTAATCATTCCATCACCTCCAAACTTAGTACTTTCAGAGGTCATATGGTATGCTACATACATTCCTAAAAACATTACAGAAAGAAGAATTGCAGATTTCATTAAGCCTTCGTGTAGTTTCCTTTTTTTCTTCTTTATAGCAACTACTGCTAAAATTAATACGATAGCTGTAATACCATTTATCGAGGCGTAAATAGGCGGTAAAAAACTAAGAGGTTCTACATCAAATCCTAATTTTGGGAGGTTGACCCCAAAAAGCAAAGCTACAACGAGTGGTATGGCAATAGATAAAGTTACTACCCATTTCCTATACTTTTCTTCTTTAGATTTAATTGTTTGATTCATCGACAATTAATTTTTTTATATCCGCTATTAATTGATCTATTTCATCTTTATTTGTTCCACTATAAAAACCTCTCACTCTTGATTTAGAATCGATTAGCATTATTTTTTCAGAGTGCAGAAAACCTCCTGGAGCAAGTGCATCTTCTTGATTGGGAACCATATACCCCAATACACCTAATTCGTATATGTCTTTTTGAATACCCGTTACCATATCAAAATTTGCGTCATCTATATCGTACTCCTCAGCAAATACTTTTAATTTAGCTACAGTATCTCTTTCTGGATCTACGGTATGTGCTATGATTCTTATTTCAAGATCTTTGGTTTGCTCTTGAAAATACTTCATGTTATTGGTCATCTTAGGACACACAGATGGGCAACTAGAAAAAAAGAAGTAAGATACATAAGGCTTACCTTCAAACTTAGCCTTTGTGATAGTATCTCCATTCTGATTGATAAAAGAAAAGTCAGGAATAGTGTGATATACTGTATCGGTATCAACTCCTTTTACAAATTCTTTTTGCCCATAAATGGGCAAAGGGACATCTTGCTCTATACTATGTTCACTCCCTTGAATTTGAGAAACCGTTGTATTTTCACTTTCTACACATGAGGTTAATAGAACTTGGAGTAATAAAACGCAATAAAATATATTAATTAGCTTTTTCATCTAATTCTTCTCTTAAAAGTAAACTGATTTCTTTAGTAATACGAGTTACTTCACTAGTGAATCTTGACCCGTATTGCCCTCTGATGTGTCTTTTTTTATCTATCAACAAAGTCATAACGTGAGCGTTTGTTGGAAATCCAAAATTAGTATCTGGTGTATTCCATGGATTTTTACCATTTATATCCACATTATAAAATTGGGACATATCTCCTGTTACCAATTTCCAAATAGAGGTATCGATAGTATTATCAGAAATAAACTCTTTCATTGCTTCAAGTGTATCGCAACTTGTGGCTGGAATAAATTTTGAAATAATACTAACATCTGTAAAGCCAGGATTATCAGCTAACTCAGTAGAGATATATCTTTTAAAACTTAGAAAATCAATAGGGCAATCCTCATTATTTGGGCAATCCTCATAAACATAATTTACTACAATAATTTGATTTTCAAAATCCTTTTCAGTAATTCGTTTTCCATTGTGATCGAATAATGTAAAAGGTGGCTGTGTATAATAGGATACTGTATCGTCATTAATAACCTTATGATCTCCATAATAAAACAATGGTGTAAATCTAGGTTTTCCAGACATGAAAAATAAGATTGTTCCAACAGGAAGTCCGAACATTCCGAGAAAAAGTAAAATTTTAGATAGGTAAGAACCTCCTGGTTTCATTATATGTAATTAAGAACCGAAAAGAGTTCTTCCTACAGACGCTCCTTCTATTAATAAAACGGCAGCTAAATAGACTATAAAGATTAGGTATGGTATTAATAACATATATCTAAAATCTCTATTTTCATCACCAAGGTGCATAAATTTAAGAATAATATAAGCCGCTTTTACAAGAGTAAGACCAATGAACAACCATTTTACAGCCGACCAATATCCTTCTTGTACGCCACCAACATATTGCTTAACAAAAGCTCCAATCATTACCTCTATTATCGTAATAGCTGTAAGGAGCATCGTCACTCTGAAGATAGTTTTTCTTACTGCTTGTCCGTGTTCTTCATCATGATAAGCTGCTTTAGCATACGCTTCATCTTTATATAAATCATCTCTTAACATAGAATCTTTTTTTTCAACTAATTATTAAATCTAATGAATGGGGTTGGTTAAACTAAGTAGAAGAATGTAAATACAAACACCCAAACTAAATCTACAAAATGCCAGTATAAACCTACTTTTTCAATCATTTCAAAGTGACCTCTTTCGTCATAAACACCTTTTTTCGTGTTTATTAGAATAATCAAATTGATAACAACACCTGTCAATACGTGAAACCCGTGAAAACCTGTAATAAAAAAGAATAGGTTTGCAAATTGAGGAATCAATGGTGCGTATTCGTTTTGTATTAAATTGGCTCCTTGTATGTGCGCCATGTTTCCTTCGAATAATGCCCACCCTTCTGCGCCACCTTTAGGAGCTTGTCCATGATGAAAATCGAATACCGCCAGTTCCTTGGCTGCGTCAAATTCAACAAGAGTACCCCATCCTTCTGCTGTGAGATAAGCCCCAAAATGCGACCCATGAATAAAGTGATACCACTCCCAAGCTTGTGAACCAACGAAAAACACACCACCGATAACAGTTAGTGTCATCCATTTGATAACTGCCTTTTTATCCAATCTATGACCTGCTTCCACCGCAAGAACCATAGTAACGGAACTGATAATCAATATAAAGGTCATTAACGCAACATACAATAGTGGAAATCCTCCACCTAAGAAAGGCATTGCATTAAAAACTTCTTCTCCAACCGGCCAAGGTGACTGTGTGGAGTGTCTAAAAAATCCGTATGCACATAAAAGTGCTCCAAAAGTCAAAGCATCTGACATTAAGAAAAACCACATATATTGTTTTCCGTAACTAATTCTAAAAGGAGATCCATTTCCTCCCCATGCTTCCTCTGCGTTTACTTCGTTAGCGTGTCCTGCCATTTTAAATCTATTTTAAGTTTGCAAGTTTAATCATTTTCGATAAAACTATGATATAAATTATCTTTTTTTTGATGTAGAATGTTTCTAAATAGCGTAAACCTTCCAAAATACAAATAAAAACAACCATAATATACCTAAGAAATGCCAAAACATTCCTCCGATTCTCAGTCCAGCAATATTACCTGAATGATAGTATCCTTTTTGTGTTCGAACAAACAACACCACAAGCAAAGCTACTCCTAATATAACGTGTAACAAATGCACAATTGTAATCACCCAGATATAGGAACTAGCAATATTATTAGCACCATAGAATCTATTGTATTGACCATGCGTTAGTTCATTTCCCATTCTAATCCAAACACCATCGGCTATCCAGATTTGCTCATTACTTTTTCCATAAGAAAAATAAGCTTCGAAGCCGGACAAATCCTGCTCCTCACCCTCTGCATATACTTTACCATCTTTCACTTTAAATTCTTTTCCAGATTGGTAAAAACTGGCTTCAATTTCTTTTATAGCAGCAGCATCTAGCGTGTGAGATGGGAAAAACAATTTACGATCTGCAAACTCCAGCTCGCTTCCGTTTAATGAAAGTGTAAAGTCCTTGCCATACTCTCCTCTCAAACCGAAGAAAGGTGTGCCATTACAAACCCCAAAAGCAAAGTAAAATAGTTGAGATTTAGCTTCGTTAGTCAACTGCTCATCTCCAATAATTAAAACTCCATCTTTTAATTCTAACGATGTATAACTAGGGTCTTCTTCGTCTGCACGATATGACAATCCGTATTCACTCCCGTAATTCTGAAGATCATATTTCTTCTGAATATACTTTCTATCCGTTCCTCTTATAGGCTCTAAGAAATTTTGAATGGCAGCAACTTCGCCTGCTTTGAGTTTTTCACCTTCATATATATAATCAACACCATCAAAGTATAGATTTTTGCCATTTTTGGTTACTACAAAATGATCACCAAAAGCTCCTTGATGATAAAAGATACCTTGTCCAGAAACGTAGAAATTCATATCTAGCAACTGTTTGAATCCTCTGAATTGAAAAAAACCAAACAACAATGACAACAGTATCGTCAATAGCATCATATTTCTTATCATTGCCTGATTGTTTTTCAAGGCAAATATCTTAGCTAGATAAATCGTAACACTACTCGCTAAAATCACACCGGTACTCCAGTAAAAAGCACTTGGCAACGGAAAGTTTACCCAAAAATTATCTAATGAAGAAACGACTATGGCGCTAATAAAACCTCCAAACAAAACAACAATGGAAGCGATAAACAAAAGCGTAATCAACTGATAAGACCGCTCTTGTTTTGGTCTATCTATACCTTCTGGAAACTGATTGTGAGCATCAATGACTTTTGCCATAGGACTTATATTTTAAATATTAAATATGATATTTGTGCTACGGGGAGATAGATAAAGGATGCAAACATCAATTGTTTCGCATATTTCATTTCCAATGTCTTGTACAATTTAAAAGCGGGAATAATCATCACTAAACTCAAAGGAGCAAGTATAACCAAAGCATATATAGAATCCATAGCCGGCACATCAGGTGAAAACGACAAACAAGGCAAAACCCCAATCGGCAGCATGGCCATCGCGTAAACAAAAATAAGAAAAGCACTTTTCTTAGACCTACCAGAAGCATAAGGTAACATTTTAAATCCTGATTTTTGATAATCGTCATTAATCTTCCAAGCTATTGCCCAAAAATGTGGAAACTGCCAAAAAAACTGGGTTAAAAACAATATCCCTGCAATAATTCCAAACTCACCAGTAACAGCAATATACCCCAACATAGGAGGAATACTACCCGGAAATGCTCCCACAAAAACAGCAATCGGACTAATCGTTTTAAGCGGTGTATAAACAAAAACGTATAAGAATATAGCTAAGAACCCCAGAAGACCACTTATTAAATTCAACTGAAACAACATTGCTTCGCCTGCTAAACCCGTAAGAACAGCGAACCAAATACCCTGCATAGCAGATAGCCTACCAGAAGCAATAGGTCTATTTTTAGTCCTATCCATTTTTAAATCAAGATCTTTCTCCCAAACTTGATTGAGTGCATTGGCAGAAGCAGTAACTAAAAAACCACCTATAACTACATAAACCAATGATACGACATTTAAAAATGATGCGTTTTCTAACGCAATAAAATAACCAATTACAGCGGAAAAAACTACCAAAGATGCTAATCGCAACTTTCCTAAAGCTACATAATCCTGCATTTTAGTAGGTTCAAAATCAGTTATTTTTATGGTGTTAACAAATTCTTTTTCCAAAACTTTTATTTCAATAAGTTTGCAAATGTACATGCTCTTATTGAATAGACTGTTTAAATAAGTAAAAAAAACTAAGGCAAATCATAGTTTAATCGAAAACGTATTAAATCACCTTCGAGAGATACGATATTTAAGACCTACTTTATAGATGTTATAATTATATTTTCCTTCTAAATCATTTATTATATAATAGGTAACGAAAGCTCCCGAAACATAAAATCCTTTTTCTCCTAGAGCCAAATCACCACCTACTCCCAGCCCTAGATATGAAAGCCCTACTTCACGATAAGGATCACCGTCACTGCAAGTACAATAATCACCATAACTATATGACAACTCTGCATAAAGCCGATCGGTTAACTTACCTAAGAAATCATACTGAAGATAAGCTCCTTTTAAAAAGAAATATTCAGAATCTATCTGCGTGCCGGTTACATAAATAGACAACACCTGCACCCCGCCTACTAAAACTTTAGAAAAAGACATTCCTACCCTCGAAGAAAAGGTAAACTCATGAAATTTATGATATAGATTCTGAGAATCATGAATATAGGTTCCTGAAATACCAACATATAAATCTTTCCCGAAATTTGACTGCCTTTCAGCATTCTGCGACAAGGAACTTATGGAGAAAACAAAACTTAAAACCAATATTACCCCTACTCGAATCATAAATTGAGAACTACTTATCTAACTCACCTATTGCCACTTGCACATCCTTATCAAACGGAATAGAAATCAAAAAACGAGATGAAGACTGATATAGATAAGTTGCCAATTCTGCTTTTAAATAGTTTTTAATTCTATATTTAGAATGCTTTAAATCTTGCTCATTTCTTGTTATGTTTTCGGTTTCACTAGCATAATCTAAAAATTCATTTAGCAAGTCTTCAGAGATATCAAAACCCGCATTGAAAGCTATATCATCGTTATATTTAGCCGTTAATTCGGCTCGATGCCTATCCATATAGTCAAAACAAAAATTTCGATACGCTTCAGAGTAATTTAGACTTGTCAAATAAAATGATGCTCCAGAAGTATCTATAGGCACAAAAATATCCGGCATTATACCGCCCCCTCCATACACAACCTTTCCTTTTCGTAAGGTTTTAAATTTTTCTGCTTTTTCAAAAATAGAACTATCAATCTCTTGCAATTCGCCATTTTCATAACGCTCCATAATATCGGCCTCATAATCAATACCATGCCCATAAGGTTTTTGAATACTCCTACCTGATGGCGTGTAATATCTACTTACTGTTAAGCGCAACTCAGACCCGTCCGAGAGGTTCATTGGTCGTTGCACCAATCCTTTCCCAAATGTTCTACGACCTATTACAATAGCACGATCTTGATCTTGCAATGCACCAGATAAAATTTCACTTGCAGATGCGGAGCCACTATTTACCAACACAGCAACTGACATATTTTCGCACTGTCCAAAAGAAGTTGCGAAGGTTTCATTTTTGTCTAAATGCACGCCTTTTGTATATACAATCAAATCTCCATCTACAAGAAACTGATCTGCCACACTTATCGCTGTATGCATGTACCCTCCTCCATTATGACGCAAGTCCAAAATCAACTTTTGAACTCCTTCACTTTTTAACTTTATTATGGCATCATTAAATTCGGAATCTGTATAATTGGAAAAACTACTCAATCGAATTAATCCAATATCATCTTTTATTCTATAAGAAGCACTCAACGAAGGAAGCGGTATATCACCACGTACAATCGGGAATTCAATTAATCCCTCCTCTCCTAATCGCTTAACCGTCAACAACACTTCGCTTCCAAAGCTACCTTTCAACTTATCATGAACATCACTAATTTTCAAATTAACACTTGCTATGGTATCATGATCCACCTGCACAATCCTGTCGCCACTTTTAAGACCTGCCATATATGAAGGTCCACCAGGAATAACATTAGTTATCATTAACGTATCTCTAAGAATAATAAAACGAATACCAACACCTCCAAAATGCCCTGCTAATTGTTCGTTGCTCGCCTCCACATCTTTGGCAGGAATAAAAGCAGAATGCGGATCTAACTTATTCAACATACCATTTATAGACGATTCATATAGATTCGCAGCATCAACGGAGTCCACATAGTTTTCCTCTACCATCTGAATGACTTCATGTAATTTTGAAAGCTGTTCTTCTCGTTCAACAGTTCCCTCTGGCTTAAATTTGCTAGCCCCAATATTATAAAAAACAATAGCAACTAATACAATTAACATCGGCATCAGAATTATTGCTAATTTATTGTCGTGTCTTTTCCTTTCTCCGGGTTTTCTAGATATATTTTGTTCCTCTAAAATATATTTCTCTACTTTTATTTCTGAATTTTGGTCATCCATTTATACTTCAATTTTTGGTATTTGAACCACCTCAACACCTGCTTTTTCTAAAAACTCTAAACCGGCATCATCTTTATATTTATCAATATACACCAAACGCACAATACCTGATTGATGAACTAATTTGCTACATTCTTTGCAAGGAGAAAGCGTTAAATACAACGTAGCACCTGTGCAACTCTGCGTACTTCCCGCCACCTTCAACACCGCATTTGCTTCGGCATGTAACACATACCATTTAGTATCACCTTCATCATTTTCACAACAATTTTCAAAGCCTGAGGGGGTACCGTTAAATCCATCGGAAATAATCATTCGCCCTTTTACAATAATAGCACCTACTTGCTTTCGAGAACAATAAGACAACTTTGCCCACTCTCTAGCCATACGCAAATATGCCTTATCAAATCTTTCTTGTTTTAATGCATTCAAAATGATCTACTTTTTAGTAACGCTCACAAAGTAACATAAATTTTAAAAGTATAACGCAAAGAGAATTGTAAAAAATGTAAAAATGAAGAATATCAACTTATTTCCTGAATCGTTTTGATCATAAAATCAACTCGAAAAGCAACATCACCCTTAGGAACTTCTACGATATTAAAACCTACCTCTTCGTACGCCTTTCGCAATGAAGCACCAATAGCTACCGCCTCTTCAAAAGACTCTTTTCGTTCTTCATCTTTGGTATAGATACCCTCCCAAACAGGAAGAAAAAACACGGTTTTTGCATAACCTATTTTCTTTGCTTCCATAGCATAACGACCTGGAGGGGTTTTACGAGCAAAGTACATATAACCAATAAGATCCACCATACTCCTATCAAGAAAACACAACTCATTAGGCTCAAAATTCTTAGCCAATTCCACCATACGATCCATTACCATATCGCTAAAAAGTTGCATTTGATTCCAAGGAAAAACCTCCAAACCACTGTCCAGATTTTCTCTTATTACCTTTCGAGCTATTTCACTATGACATTTATAACCCCTTGACTTCAACTCCTCTAAAATAGTTGTCTTTCCTGTACAAGGTGCTCCTGTGATGATGTAATATGGATTTTGAATCATAATTTAGATTGCGAAAATATAAAAAATTGTATTGTAGATAAATAGAATACTAACAAAATTTTAAATTTCACTGTAGTTTAGTTCACTTTTTATAGAATACCTCGTCTTTTTTTTTATCTTTGTTTGTCTCACTGAATTACAAGAACTAATACTTTTTAAACTAATGAAACCAACATACATTTACCCAAGAATCCAAACACTATACCTACTACTTATTTTAACTTTAACTTCAATTACAAGCTTTGCGCATGGAGATTGTGATGCAGGAAATTTTGCAGGAGGCTTTACTACCCCTGGCTCTTTTGCTCCAGATGTATTGCGAGGCGTGAAATACACCGTAAATAGTCAAGGAACTATAAACAACCTGTGCTTAAAAGGACTAGGGACAAACGCCCAAGTAAAAATGGCACTATATACAGATAACGGAGGGACACCCGGCACACTTGTAGTTGAGTCGGTAGTTGGTACGATAATACCTCCCGTAATTGGCACAGACACCTCTATATTCCTTAGCACTCCAGCCACATATATAACACCTGGTGACTATTGGCTTATGGCCGTTTATGACAACTCCGGCTCCTCTATCTCGCATTGTTATGCTACCACTACAACCTCGCAAGTGGCTTATGAAACTCCTCTTGCTTTTGGAAGTGCAATACCTACTAATGGAACAGGCTTTACTAGTGCAGGTGTGATCGATTTTGAATACTGGATAGAAATAGCTTGTTGCGCCACAGACCGTGTTGAAAACGTCACTGCGTGTGATTCCTATCTACACCCAGATGGGAACACTTATACCGTATCCAATTCTTATCCTTACACCATACCTGTAGCTAATGGGTGTGATTCCACTGTATATGTTAATGTTTTAATAATCCATTCCACTACCAATTCATTTTCTATCACAACTTGTGATGAATACATCACACCAAGTGGGCAATCGATAACAACATCAGGAACTTATAACGATACCATACCAAACGCAGCAGGCTGCGATAGTGTACTCACAATAACCGCTACCATTCTCCATTCCACGACCTCATCATTGACAATAGTTGACCCCAATGGATCTTACACCGGACCGAGTGGGGTCGTTTATACCTCCTCAGGAATTTATGTAGATACGCTAACCAACTCAATAGGTTGTGACAGCTTAATTACAATTGATTTAACCCTTCCTCCTCCTACCACAAGCTCAATTACTGTATCTTCTTGTTATTCTTACACCGCACCAAGTGGTGCCATTTTCTCTGCTACAGGAACCTATTCAGACACCATAGCTAATGCAGCTGGAGGAGATAGTATTATAGCAATAGCTTTAACAATAAATGGATCTTCTTTTTTCTCTACAGCAGTTTATTCTTGTGGAGATTACACCTCTCCTAGTAACAATATTTACACAACCAATGGTATTTACAAAGATACTATTCCTAATTATCTAGGATGCGACAGTATTATTACCACCATGCTTACCATCGTTTCTGGAAGTAGCTCAAGTACTTCAATAACAGCCTGTGATTCTTTTACATCTTCCTCGGGTATGGTTTACAATTCTTCGGGAATTTACACAGAGACACTCACTACCATTCACGGATGCGATAGTGTGGTAACAATCAATTTAACGCTAACGCAATCCACTACCAGTACGATTATCGACACTATATCTGGCGGCACCTACACCGCTCCAAGTGGTGCCACCTTCACATCTACCGGCTCATATACAGACACCATTCCTAACAGCGTAGGTTGCGACAGTATCATCACACTGATAATCACCCTACCGGGAACAACATTCAGCTACCTGACCGAATCTTCCTGTTATTACTATATAGCCCCTGATGGCGACCCCTTAATATACAGCGGGAACTACCTAGATACTCTTGTTAACTCAATTGGAGGCGATAGTATTATTTCTATCGCACTTACCATTAACAGAACAACTTACGACACTATTTCTCCTGTAACCTGCACTGACTATACAAGTCCTGCTGGAAATACCTACGCCACTTCTGGAAACTATACAGATACGATTTCAAATTCATTTGGCTGCGATAGTGTTATTTCTATAAACCTCACCATATTGAGCAATTACCTTACCTCTATTAATGTAATCAACTGTGGAGATTACAACAGTCCTGCGGGTAACATCTACACTCTAAACGGAACCTATCACGACACCTTGACATCAATATTTGGTTGTGACAGTATCATACTAACAAATCTTCAAATAATACAAGACACTTCTATTGTGATGATCGTGGACCATTGCGGACCTTATACATCAGGTGCCGGTAACACATACACCACATCTGGCAACTACACCGAGAACCTGACCAATATCAACGGATGTGACAGTACCGTTCTTTTAAAGATCTCTATCCATTCATTGAATACCACAATTATCAGTTCAGGAGGAACATTAACCTCACAACAACCCAATGCAACCTATCAATGGTTGGATTGTGGAAACAACTATGCAGTCATAACGGGAGAAACCAATCAAGACTTCACCCCTTCGCAAAATGGAAATTACGCTTTGATAGTAAGTACAAGCGACTGTTCAGATACAACCAATTGTATTCCGATGGCTGGAGTTGGAATTACCCTTCTTACAGAAAGTGAATTTAATAGTTATCCAAATCCATTTTCAAATGAATTAAAAATAACGAATATAAACTCTTTAAATACTACAATTTTGAATGTATTTAATACCCAAGGACAAACAATATATAATCAAACTATAACAGAAGAAAGCACAATAATAAACACGTCTGAATGGTCTCCTGAAGTATATTATTTACAATTCATCAATGAAAAAGGTGTTCTTATCAAAAAAACAATCAAAAACTAAAGCAACTATTCTAAACATTACCGTCTAACAATTAACCAAAGCAATCAAATATGAAAAATATATTATACACATCAATCTTATTCTTTCTCTTTTTGATTCCTAAAATTAGTTTTGCAGATGCGCAACAAGTTGCTTATTGTGTAGATGTTAATGGTAATTTACAATTATTTATTGAGCACTGGCATCCTGGTGCTAATCCTGGTGCGACACAAATGACGATTGCATATTCAGTTGGAAGTGTTACTACTACTAGTACTGGATCCCCCACCGGAAGCTACAACAACGTCCCTATAGGCAATTTACCAGGGTGCGCTTCTGCTGTACAGCAGTTTGGTAATACGTGCCCAGGAGCCAACCAATGGAATAGTTGGTTTCAATTTAGTTTTACAAATGTACCTTGCGGCACTGTTATTTCTATTCAAGTAAATGGAGGGTCAAATTATCTAACCAATGAAGCATGCGGCCAACTTTTCCCTGCCAATTCAGGTGCAATAATACTCCCTTGCCCCATAAGCCCAATTACAGTACCCGACCAAACGGTTTGTAGTGGAACGCCTTTTAACCCTGTGAATTTCACTCCGCAAAATAATGTCATATATAATTGGACCAATGACAACACAGCAATAGGAGTTCCTTCTAGTGGCACTGGAGATATAGGCGCAATCACAACTCCGTTTAGTACTAATGACGTAGTTGCTAACTTTAGTGTTAGCTATTTTTCTACAACAGACCCAACCAACATACTAAATGAAACATTCACTCTTACAGCTTTAGCATCTCCACAGGCCAACTTCACTGCTACCAATTTTTGTGAGGGCTATCCATCTACGTTTACCAATACATCGAGTAATACTTCAGTTGTCCCCGTCAATTCGTGGGATTGGGATTTTGGTGATGGGTCACCGCACTTTACAGGTGCATCTCCCCCCCCGCACACCTTTCCCGGAGCGGGTCCTTATACCGTTTCATTAACCATATCCAATGGAATATGCAGCGACACCTACACCGCTAATTTCTCTGCACAACCACAACCCACAGCAGCATTTACAAACACTACAGTATGTTATGGCACGCAAACAGCTTTTACTGATCAAAGTTTAGGTACAATCACGTCTTATGAATGGGACTTTACCAACGACCAAACCACAGATGCAGTTACGCAAAACCCAAGTTTTAGCTACACTTCTGCCACCACATTTAATGCGCAATTAACGGTAACTTCAGATCAAGGGTGTATTGACTCTGTTAATCACAATGTGATAATTAATCCTATACCCGTAGCTGCGTTTAGCTCCACAACTGTATGTGACTATGAAACTACTGCATTTACGAATGCTTCAACCGTTTCTTCAGGAACTATAGCCAATAATAACTGGGATTTTGGAGATGGCGCAGGTACAAGTTTAGGAGTTAACCCTACTTATGCTTATGGTGCTAGTGGCAACTATAACGCAAGTCTTACAGTTACCAGTGATCAAGGCTGTATAAACACAACCGTTCAGCCGGTTACCGTTTACGTTAAGCCAATTGCTGATTTTAGTTACTCTGACTTTTGCGTAGGTTATCCTGCAACATTCAATGACATTTCTCCTGCAACCACACCTGCTATTACCGGTTGGCAATGGGACTTTGGAGATGGGTCGGCAATTGAGACTGCACAAACACCAGCTGCCCATATTTTCCCTGGTACTGGCCCATATACCGTACAGTTAATCGTAAACAATACGTGTATAGACACCATTACTTATGTATTAAATGCAAACCCTACACCCGTTGCTAGTTTTACACATACCACAGAATGTGATTATGACCTAACCCAATTTACAAGTACAAGTAACATTGCAACAGGATCAATAACAGGTTATGCTTGGGACTTTGAAGACAACAATAACATAACTGCTCTTACAGCAAATGCCACGAATGATTACAATGGCCCCGCCACATATAACGCCCAACTAATCGTCACCTCCAACCTTGGGTGTATTGACTCTATCACCAATCCCGTTGTAGTCAACCCTGTTCCAGTTGCGGGATTCTCAGTAGCTGAAAAATGTGACTATGAAACCTCAAGCTTCATAGATACTTCTAGCGTTTACTCCGGTAATATTGCCGCATACTCTTGGGATTTTGGTGATGGAACTGGATTTAGCGTTCAGCAAAATCCACTATATCCGTATGGCGTAGCAGGAACCTACAACGCAACTTTGTTAGTGATAAGCGATCAAGGATGTAGAGATAGTATCACAAAAACCGTAAAAATAAACCCTAAACCTACTGCTAGCTTTACTTTTACAAATGTATGTTTAGGACTTAACAATGTACTTACTGACAATTCCACTGGAAATGGATCTTCCATATCTAGTTATGAATGGGATTTTGACAGCAACACCTCTATTGATGCTTCCTCTCAAAATACAACACACGAATATCCAGCGTATGGTTTATTTTTTCCGACTTTATACATTACCACACAATATGGATGTAAGGACACCGTAACGAATCAAGTAGAGGTTTATGAAATCCCTGTTCCGAATTTCTCTTTTGCTAGTGTTTGCGAGGGACAAAATGTAAGCTTCAATAACACTTCATTTATCAATACAGGGTCAATTACAGGTTTTGCTTGGGATTTTGACAACGCTAACACTTCTGCATTAGAAAATCCAACAGAACTGTTTGCAACTGAAAATAATTATGATGTTTCCTTTACAGTAACAAGTAACAACAACTGTACTGCAAGCATCAATCAAATAGTAGATATTTATCCGTTACCAAATCCTGGATTTACTGTACCAGATGTATGTGATGGACAAATCTCTAACTTTACAGATGTTTCTACTGTTTCAAACACCTATACTACTAATAATATAATCTCTTGGGATTGGAATTTTGGCAATGGCGTAACTTTTAATGGTCAAAACGCACTTTACCTATATGCCGCTGCTGATACTTTTAATGTGTCTTTACAAGTATTGACAAATAATGGCTGCACATTTACGTACAATGATATAGCTGTTGTACATCCAAATCCTGAAATAGCATTTACTAGTCCTAATCCTGAAGGATGTGATGTTTGGTGTGCTGATTTTGTAAATACAACAACCATTGCTTCAGGAACAATAAGCTCTTATATGTGGGATTTTGGAAATGGAGAAACATCAATTTTGCAAGATCCTTCGAGCTGTTTTGAAAACAACACCCTAGCAGATATGTTATACGATGTAGAATTAACTGCAATAAGTGGGCAGGGGTGCTCTAGCACCTACACAGAATCGGACATAATAACCGTTTTCCCTATTCCTGTAGCTAATTTTGAAGCCGTACCACCTGTTTCGGATATATATAATACGACATTTCAGTTTAACAATCAATCTCTTATTGCCAACCAATTTGATTGGGATGTAGCAGGATTAGAAGCATTTAGTGATCAAGATATCGAATATACGTTTTCTGATGCAGATTCTGGTACCTATGAAGTTTGCCTTCAAGTGACAAGCGTGCACGGATGCGTACATGACACTTGTAAGCCTGTATATATTCAGGGATACAGCAATCTATATATCGCTAATGCGTTTACGCCCGATGGTGACGGTCTAAATGATGACTTCAAACCCTCTTTATATGGATTCACGCCAGATAATTATATATTTAGAATATTTGATAGATGGGGCACTTTACTCTACAACACAAATAACACACTAGATAAATGGGACGGTACCTACAATGGCACTATATCACCACAAGATGTGTATGTTTGGAAAGTTGATGCAATTGATAAATACACTTTAGAACCGATTAACCTACAAGGACATGTCACCCTTGTTAAATAATGAAAATAATGAAAAATCTAATAATCTATATAATTGCATTGGTACTAGTCCCTAGAGTGAACTACGCTCAATGTGGACAAATTATGGATTTAAACAATTGGACTAACGAGGGAGATACTACTCAAGCTAAATGGACCGTAAACTCTGGCGGCACTTCGGTAACACAAAGTTTAAACGGATCTCCAACATTTTTCATTAGCAATCAAGACTTTATAAACGTTCAATTTTCTGGTCAATTTCAAATGCCTGGTAATTCTACTGACAATGATGCTATTGGCTTTGTACTTGGCTATCAAGGTCCCTTTGCCCCGAGTACAAACAACGATTACTATCTTTTTGCCACTATTAAAAACGCTCCCAATTCTTTTGGGTGTGACAACTTTTTTGGTTATGTTACTGGACCAACCTCAAATTTAAATCTCTGGACATATACCACAACTGGTACAGCAAATATTAATGCATTATTATGCGATGCTGTATATCCTGGATGGAGCGTGGGTACTACTTATAATTTTACATGTAATTATACCTCTACCAATGTGACCATAATCATTAATGGCGATACAGTAGTCAATCAAGACGGTTGTTTTCCTTTAGGAAGAT
>CAMZLL010000137.1 GCA_947311505.1 uncultured Cryomorphaceae bacterium | reverse complement strand
GTCATTGGAACTTGTTCTATTTCAGATGTCAAGGCAACAGAAATATATGATGCCCTCAGCTATAAAACAGCACCTTTTTTTAGATTAAAATCCGTGTTATCCGAATTGTAAATCAGACGCCACGAAACACCCTGTATAAAGGAAGTTTGGGTTTTATAAAGTCAAGTTGGGTTAACAGATATAAAAAGACAAATTTAAGTACACTTAAGCATCTAGTTAAATAAAACTTTGTACTATTTATGTTTAAATAGCTGCATTTACTATATTTGCGCCATAAAACAAAAAAATAAAGAGTACCTACCAAATGAAAATCACCAAATCATCAGAGTTTAGAGTTCGATTTAACGAAACAGACCCATTAGGAATTGTTTGGCATGGCTATTATATCACTTATTTTGAAGACGGAAGAGAAGATTTTGGTCGGGAGTATGGCATCTCTTATTTAGATATAAAATCACACGGATTTGTAACCCCCATAGTAGAGTCCTCGTGCAAGCACAAACGCCCGTTAAAATATGGCGATCTAGCAAGGATAGAAACAACCTTTGAAGATTCTCCAGCCGCAAAGATGATTTATAAATTTAAAATTTTCAATCCCGAAGGAGAATTAGCTTGCGTGGGAAAAACAATACAAGTTTTTGTAAGCCACGAAAACGAATTATCGTTAAATACACCTAAGTTTTTTGCAGACTGGAAAGCAAGAATGCACGCAGAAAATAACTTTAAATAATCACGTGAAGAAAATATTTATAACCCATCATCAAATTATATCTCCACTAGGTTTTGATAGCGCTTCAAATTTTGAAAAGTTGAAATTAAAAAAAACAGGGCTGAAAGAATTGAAAAGAAGAAATGGTAATGTTTATGTAGGTGCTAAAGTCGATGATGACGAATTGGATACTGCGTTTTCTAAAATCGGGATTATTGACAACTTCACGAAATTAGAAAAAATGATGCTGTTAACCATCCAAAACCTATTGGATGATTCAAACTTTAAAATCACACCAAATACCGGGTTGATTATTTCTACTACAAAAGGAAATGTAGACTGCTTAGATCCGAGCTCTCCTTTTTATAAAGACGAAAAAAGAGCCTATTTACCCACACTCGGAAAAGTGATTCAAAACTTTTTTAACTTCAAAGACGAAGCAGTTGTCTTGTCCAACGCTTGCGTATCTGGAGTACTAGCAATTAGTGTAGCGTCTCGTTTCATTAGGCAAGAAGCTTATCAAGATGTAATCGTAGTCAGTGGAGATTTGGTGTCAGAATTTATTCTTTCAGGGTTTACGTCATTTCAAGCTATTAGCTCTCAATTATGCAAGCCTTATTCTAAAAACAGAACAGGAATAAACATCGGAGAGGTAGCAGCGGGAATTATTGTGACAGGAGATGTAGCTAAACTGAACGAAAACTCGATAGAAATAACAGGTTCTGCATCTTGCAACGATGCCAATCATATATCCGGCCCCTCTCGAACTGGTGAAGGATTAGTATTGTCTATTAAATCTGCGGTAAAAGAAGCAAACATAGACTTAAAAGAAATTGACTATATCTCAGCGCACGGTACAGCCACAGCATTTAATGATGAAATGGAATCCATAGCAATGGGCAGATTAGGATTAACGAATGTTCCGCTTAATAGCCTGAAAGGATATTATGGACATACGCTGGGCTCGTCAGGTTTGGTAGAATCTATTATTGGAATAGAATCTTTAAATCAAAACACATTGATAGCATCATTGGGGTATGACGAAAATGGAGTAACCAATGAATTAAATATAATAAAAGAAACCGAAGAGAAACCTTTAAATACATTCCTTAAAACAGCATCTGGATTTGGAGGTTGTAATACAGCTGTAATTTTCAAAAAAGCAACAACCAATGGATAAGCAGGTTTATATCTCAAAATACTGCCACATAACCAATAATCAGGTTTTTATAAATGGAGAACTTGTATTTGAGAACACGCAAACAGATACAACTAAAAACTATTTAAAAAGCATCTATAAATCCTTAGACATTAAATACCCAAAGTTCTTTAAAATGGATAATTTTAGTAAAATAGCTTTTTTAGGGGCTGAGTTTTTGCTAAAAGAAGAAGATAATAAAAACATAGCTATTGTTTTTTCGAATAACGCATCAAGTCTGGATACGGATAGAAAACATCAAGACTCAATCAATGATTTGGATAATTATTTCCCCAGTCCTTCCATTTTTGTTTATACCTTGCCAAACATTGGTATAGGAGAAATAAGTATTCGGCATCAGTTGAGAAGTGAAAATGCTTTTTTTGTAAGTGAGCAATTTAACACAACACAACACAACACATACGAAACCAGCTTGTTGACAGAAGAAAAAACAGAGCAAGTGCTAGGAGGCTGGGTAAACATCGACAACGATGAGATCGATGTATTTATGTACTTGATTGGAAAAAAAGGAATTGAAAAATATACAAAAGAAAATATACAAAATTTATACAATAAATAATGGAAAAATTAAAAGCAGAATTAAAAGAGAGAATCATTGAGAACTTAAATCTTGAAGATATCGAAGTGAGCGACATTAACGATAATGACCCGCTTTTTGGAGAGGGATTAGGTTTAGACTCTATCGATGCTTTAGAGTTAATCGTAATGCTAGACAAGGATTATGGAATCAAAATAGCAGATCCTAAAGAAGGAAAAGCAATATTTGAGTCTATCAACACTATGGCAACATACATTTCAGAAAATAAACCTGCGTAATAGATTTCTCTTATTAAGTTTAAATGGAAAGAAAAGTTGCAATAACCGGTTTAGGAATTGTTTCTGCCATCGGTATGGATGTGCAAGAAAATTATAATTCTTTAATCTCTAAAAAAGATGGAATATCTAGAGTTGAAAACTTTAGTACCATCCATAAAGAGGTTATAAAAGTAGGCGAAATAAAATTGACCAACGAAGAGTTGATTGACAAGTTAGGGCTTCCCAAAATCAACAACTATTCTCGAACCGCTTTATTAGCAGAAGTTGCTGCTTTAGAAGCAGTAGAGGATGCTGGAATACAAAATATTCAAGCCTACAAAACAGGCTTCATATCTTCTACCAGTGTTGGCGGAATGGACATGACCGAACGCTACTTCTATTCGTGCGTAGAAAACAAGGAAGAAAGAAGATATATCCCAACACATAGTGCTGGAGATGCTACTTCAAAAGTAGCTCGAAGATTAGGGATTACAGAATTTGTAACCACCATAAGCACAGCTTGTTCTTCCGCAACCAACGCCATAATGCTAGGAGCAAGAATGATAAAAGCAGGAAAACTAGACCGTGTAATCGTGGGTGGTGCAGATTGTTTGTCCAAATTTACCATCAATGGATTTAAAACCTTGATGATTCTTTCCGAAGATAATTGTCGTCCTTTTGACAAAGACAGAACAGGGCTAAACCTTGGAGAAGCAGCAGCTTTTCTAGTGCTGGAAGCCGAAGACATTGCAATAAAAGAAGGTAAGAATATCTTAGCATACGTTTCTGGATACGCCAATGCTAATGACGCTTTTCATCAAACAGCCTCTTCGGGAGATGGAGAAGGAGCCGGTCTGGCAATGGAGCAAGCATTAAAAGTGGCAGGTTTACACCCCTCAGAAATTGACTATATCAATGCACACGGAACAGCTACGGCAAATAATGATTTATCAGAAAGCATGGCAATTGTTCGTGTATTTAAAAACGAAGTGCCCGATATTAGTTCTACCAAAGCATTTACGGGGCATACCTTAGCAGCAGCAGGTGCAATAGAAGCGATATATTCTGTTTTAGCATTGCAAAACAATATTGTTTTCCCTAATCTTAATTTTGAAAATTCCATCGAAGAAACTAAAATAAAACCTATAACCGAACCTTTAGAAAAAGAATTAAATCATGTGCTGTCCAATTCTTTTGGATTTGGAGGAAATTGTGCATCCGTAATATTTTCTAAAGCAAATTAATACCCTAGATATGTCAAAATGTTATATTAATGGAATAGGTTGTGTTTCCGCTCAAGAAACAACAAATGAATCGGTTGAGATTTCAGATTTTGAAACATTAACACAATCCATAAATCCTGCAAAAAAACAAAACTACAAAGAATACATTGCACCTAACATGATTAGACGAATGGCAGCAGGTGTAAAAATGGGAATTGTAGCATCAAAAAAAGCCTTAGAAGAAGCAGGTATTAACAATCCTGATGCCATCATTACCGGCACAGGGATGGGATGCTTGGTTGATTCTGAAAAATTCTTAAAAGCTATCATCGAAAATGATGAGCAATACCTCACCCCCACACCTTTTATACAATCCACGCACAACACCGTAGGTGCTCAAGTAGCATTAGGTCTTAAATGTAAATCCTACAACGTTACTTATGTACATGCAAATAATTCATTCGAAACAGCAGCTATTGACGCATTGCTAGCTCTAAACGAAACAGCTGATTCTGTTTTGATAGGCGGAGTAGATGAGATAGCAAAGCATAGCACCTATTTGCATCAATTAGAAAATTTAGTAAAAAGTGAAGATGAAATTTCAAATATCCTTAAATCAGATACGCAAGGATATTTAGCATCTGAAGGTTCTCAGTTTTTTGTTTTACAAAAAAAGAAAACTTCTTCAACGTATGCCGAGCTCGTAGATGTAGCTATTCACGATGTGCTTAATCAAGATCAAATAGCTGATAAATTGAACTCATTTTTAAATACCAACAACATGTCATTAGCTGATGTGGATTCCATATTTTTAGGAGTCAATGGAGATAAAAAAGGGGATGACATTTATCATTCGCTATGTGAGTCTTTATTTAAAAACAAGCAACAAGTGTATTACAAACACCTTTCGGGAGAATATAACACAGTCACAGCTTTTGGATTGTGGATTGCCGCTAAATGCATAAAAAACCAAACTATTCCAGAAGTATTGAGATTGAATGACCTGAAAACAGATGGCTTTAAAACTGTTTTGCTTTACAATCAAAACAGAGGAGAACATCACAGCTTTACATTGTTAAAATCTTGCTAAAGCACAAAAATATATTAGGTATTGTAACTCTACTGATTGCAGTTTTCGTCTATTGCCGAATCAACTTCGGTAGTTCCTATTGGTGGTTAGTGTTAATAGCCATATTTTTTCTAACCCTAACTGCTATAGGTGCATTTCATATTCGTTGGAATTATTTTTTGACTTCACTTCACAAAAGCTTTAATACAAATAAAAAACAAATTGCGATAACCTTTGACGATGGTCCAAATCCAGAATTCACAAAAAAAACACTTGATTTATTAAAGCAGTTTGATGCCCAAGCAACATTTTTTTGCATAGGCAGAAATATAGAGAAACACCCCGAAATATTGAAAGAAGTTTTTAGAAACGGTCATGAAATAGGCAATCATTCCTACATTCATTCCAATGAATATGGTTTTTTTTCTACCGATAAAATCAAACAAGATATTGCTAAAAACGCAACATTGATTAAAGAAGCCATTGGCAAAACTCCGCTTTTGTTCAGGCCGCCTTTTGGCGTTACGAATCCCAAAATAGCACGAGCAATAATCTCATTAAAATTAACATCAATTGGGTGGAGTGTTAGATCCTATGACACACAAGCAAAATCAGCAAAAAAAATTTTAGAGAAAATACTGCCAAAAATTAAAAATGGAGACCTACTTTTGCTGCACGATACGAGCAACTTATCAATAGAGGTTTTGGAACAGTTGTTGCTTTTCTTACGTGAAAAAAAAATCAAAGCAGTTACCGTTGGTGAATTGCTAAACATTGAAGTTTATGAATAAAATGATAAAGGGATTTACTTTTTTAATATTAATGTTATTTGTGTCTGTTTCTTTGGCGCAGACGAGTCTCTCCAATAGCGAAGCAGCTATATTAAAAGAAAAGGTAATCCAAAAATCGAAGACTACCAAATCCATAAAGAGTGATTTTGAGCAATACAAGCATTTGAGTTTCCTGACCAATGACATTAAATCGTCAGGGAAACTAACATTTAAAACACCTGATTTAATTAAGTGGGAATACACCCAACCTTTTGTATATAAAGTAGTGTTTAAGCAAGGTAAACTTTTCATAGATGATGACGGAAAGAAAAGCCAAATTGATCTTAGTTCCAATAAAACATTTAAGTCTATGAATGGTTTGATTGTGAAAAGTGTAAAAGGAGATATGTTTGATGAAAAACAATTTGACATTAGCTATTTTAAAAGTGGAGATAATTATTTAGTAAAATTCAAGCCAAAAGATAAAAAACTAAGCGAAATGATTTCTCAATTTGATATTATATTTGAGAAAGGTTCATTGGACGTTATTGAAATAAAAATGATAGAATCTTCAGAAGATTATACTCGAATTGTTTTTATGAATCAAAAAATTAACGTGAGCGTATCTGATGCAGAATTCTCTTTATAACATTATTGTATTGGTTTTTCTAGTGGGCTTTTCTTCTTGCAAATATGCAAAAAAAATGCAATGGAGCGAAACGCAAACGACTCATTCTGAAATAGAAAATAGCTTTTTTGACAATCAAACAATTGATTACGTTTATAAAGCAAAAATAAACGTCATAGACAATGATTTTGGAGGAATTGTGATTGTAAAAAAAACAGACTCATTGAAACATAGAGTAGTATTTGCAACAGAATTTGGCAATACTATTTTTGATTTTACCATTACTCCCACTTCATATGAAGTGAATTCAATTATGGAGCAGATTGACAAAAAAATATTGGTAAAAATGTTGGCTTTAGATTTTCAAACCCTTATATCCAAAGGATATAAGGTAGATAAACAATATGAAAATAAAAACGAATTGATTCTCAATACTAAGGTTGGTAAACGCCAGCATTATTATTTTTACCCGAAATCAAGTGACGGGTTGCGTCAGATAAACACCTCGAAAAAAGGAAAAGGGAAAACATTAATAGTCTTTAAAAAAGTGCAATATGGCATAGCGCATAAAATAGATATTGAACATCAAAATATCGAGATGAATATGGATTTAGAGTTTATTGGGGTAGTTGCTTTCTAATGATAATTATTTCACTTTCTAAGTGAGTAATGTGCTTTTCATATTGTGAAATTAATTTTTCAGGTAAGTTATAGTTCGTAGTACATTCGAAAACTTTCATTTAGGGTTTACGCCCTCGATTAGTCGTAAAAGTCAGAAACGTATCAATCAGATTTTGTT
>CAMZLL010000136.1 GCA_947311505.1 uncultured Cryomorphaceae bacterium | reverse complement strand
GTTAGCGATGAAACCGAAAGGATAAGAATTAGTATATTTTTAATATGTTTCATAAATGAATGTATATCATATCTAGTAAGGAGTGCAAATTACCATAAATTTACAGTATATCCATATCTCTTATGACAAAAATGCATATTATTATGACGAACGGACTGTTTTAATAATTAAATTAGCAAACTAATGGATGTTAATTACTATGAGCACGAAATTAAATATTGCTACTTTTCAAATGGATATTGCTTGGGAGGATTATCTAAAAAACTGGGATACTATCCTTAAGTACACAGAAAATTTACAAGCTGATGTTCTTGTATTGCCTGAAATGTTTGCTACGGGGTTTTCTTTGAAATCTTCTGATATTTCATTGCCAAATGGTTTGCCATTAGTGGAAAATATGAAACGCCTATCAAAAGATTTAGATTGTGCTATTGTAGGATCTTTGGCAATAAAAGAAAATGGTTTTTATTTCAATAGGCTTTATTGGGTCAATCCAGATGAAACGGTACACACTTATGATAAAAGGCATCTTTTTAGAATGGCTAAAGAGGAACAGTATTATTCTTCAGGGAGGGACGCTCTAGTTGTTAATTACAAAGGAGTACGATTTTGCCCTATGATTTGTTATGATTTGCGTTTTCCTGTTTGGAGTAGAAATACCGATTCTAAAAACTATGATTGTTTAGTGTATGTAGCCAATTGGCCAGAGGTAAGAAGTGATGCTTGGCTGGCTTTGCTGAAGGCTAGAGCTATTGAAAATTTGAGTTATTGTATTGGTGTAAACAGGGTAGGAGAGGATGGAAACGGGATGCAATATAACGGAAAAACTAGTGTTTTTGATTTTAAAGGTGGTCTAATTTCTTCTCATCAAGATTATAAGGAGGAGGTTGTGGTTACTGAGATTGATTTAGAAAAATTAAGGATGTTCAGAAAAGCATTTCCTGCACATTTAGATGCGGATCAATTTATGGGCATCACTAAAAACTAATTTCTTATCAAAAGACAAAGGTAATGAATGGGAGGCTTTTAAGCTTTCTTAGTTCTGTAATATTCAAATTTTCCAATTTTAATATGTGTAGTTTTCGTCTTTTCTTTTTTGGATGTTGAATAAGTAACTTCTGTTTTTGTGTTGTTGTTGAGCTTGTTTGCAAGACTGGCTATTATATTATTTGAGTTTAAATCCTTAGATTCTGTTGTGTTGTCTTTAAAAAGTTTTTCTTTAGCCTTGAGTTGTAAAAATTCTTTAACCGAAATTTCTTTTATACCTTGATTTTCTACTTTCGCTGTTTGCAATTTGTTATTTTTTATTAAAGACAAATCTGTATGAAGGTTCTGTTGAGTTATGTTTAAACTATCATTTTTTGTTTCAGTGTTATTGTTCGCAATGAAATTAGTGTTGATTTCCTGTGTTTTATTATTAGTGTCACGTGTAGGGTTTGTTTTTGGTAGCGGATTGTTTTGAATACGGTATTCAGGTTTGTTAGAGCCCTTCTTCGTTGACCAATTGTTGGAAATTAGTGAGTCTTTGCTGACGTTATCTAGATGCTCCGAAAGAATAATTGTTGGAACTTTCTGAAGTGCTATTCGTTCTGATATTGTGGTTATAGAGTTGGCTTGATATGTTTGAGGTTGTGGTTTTGTGGAAAAATCAAAAATAACTATAAAGCCTATTATTGCAGCTGCTGCACTATACCAAAATTGCATTGGAATAACGATACCTCTTTTCTTTAATTTTGATTTTTTTGGGAAGGTTACATTTGGTTTAGTTAAAATCGTTTTACGGTAGTTGTTTTGTTCTTGTATTGCGTTAGGTATTACCTTCAACAATTCGTTTAATCTTTTTTTATTTGTTTTAGAGATGATCCCTTCTAAATGTTCTATTAATAATACATCAAGCTCAGCTTTTTGTTTGATTTCTTCTTTGTTTTCAAATACAAAAGGTATTGTTTCAAAGTCTGAAAGATCAAGCATTTCAAATTCATAAAATTCTTCTTTTAAACGGGGATGCTTTTCTAAAAACAATACCAACTCTTTCTTGTCCTTGTAGGAAAGTGTACCTTCAAAATGGTCAAGCATAAAAGCTTCGTAGTTATGTAGTGTTATTTTTTTCATGCTGTTATATCAGTACTTCTAATGAGCCTATATAGTTTTTTAAAGTTTTTCGAGCTCTGAAAATGGTTATTTTTACTTGTGACTCTTTCATTTTTAATATTTCTCCTATTTCCTGATAACTATAGCCTTCATAATCTCTTAATCTTATGGCAGACCGTTGTTTCTCAGGAAGGTTATTGACTGCTTTGTTGAGTATCTCACCTGCATCACTATATTGTTCGTGGTGATTTGGTTCGGTGTACGCTACTGTTTCTGTAGATAATGGTTTCATTTTTTTTATTCGATCTAGCATTGTTCTATACGCAGCTGTGAATAAATAGGATTTAACTTTTTCAGCATTTACAGTGTCTATTTTCTCCCAAAGTTTTAAAAATACATCTTGTACTATATCTTGGGCGTCATTTTCATTGCCTATGCTTTTTAGCATAAAGCGATATAATCCATCAGCGTATAAATCAACACTATTGTTGTATTCTTTCCTGTTCATTTAAATCAATTGAAACAAACCTAAATATCTTTGTTATGAGTAAGACGTGCAACTATTCAATAAGTTACAACGTGTTTTGAAAAAAATTAAATGGTGATTTCTCCTGCTAAATCCGTTTTGTAAATTTTCTTGATTTCTGAAATATCAGAATAGTTGCCCAATAGAAACATGAGCTTCGTAATGGCAGCTTCTATGGTAATGTCCTTACTACTTATCACGCCAGCATATTCCAATCCTCTACCTGTTTCGTATTTTGTTTGATTTACCGATCCTGATAGGCATTGGGTTACATTCACTAGGATAATTCCTTTTTTATTAGCAAGTGTTAATTCATTTAGAAACCAATCTTTTGTGGTGGCGTTACCAGATCCAAAGGTTTCTATAACTACGGCTTGCATTTCGGGTGTTTTAAAAAAATGCGCAACTTGATTACGCGAGATACCTGGGAATAATTTCAATACGCCTACATTGTTATTCATTTTTTTATAAAATGTAGGTTCTAAAACAGCAGAAGATTCGTTGATGTATTTTTTTTTGAATTTTATATCAACACCAGCTTCTGCCAAAGCAGGATAGTTAAATGATGAAAAAGCGTTGAAATGTTCCGAGCTTAGCTTTGTAGTTCTATTTCCTCTGTATAGTTTGTACTCGAAGTAAAGACTCACTTCGGGAGCTGCTGGCGTTCCATTTATGTATGTAGATGCAATTTCTATGGCAGTTACTAAATTTTCTTTACCGTCTGTTCTTATAATTCCGATTGGTAATTGAGCCCCTGTAAAAACAATAGGTTTATTTAATCCGTGAATCATAAAACTAAGCGCGCTTGCTGAATATGCCATGGTGTCAGAACCATGTAAAATCACAAAACCATCAAAATCTGAATAATGTTTTTCTATTAATGAAACGAGTTCTCTCCATATTTCTGGATTCATATTAGAGGAGTCAACAGGATGTTGAAATGATGTGGTGCGAATCTCACATTTTATTTTGGATAGTTCAGGAACTTCTTTTGTGATTTGAGCAAAATTAAAAGGTTTCAAAGCACCAGAAATGGGGTCAGTTATCATTCCAATTGTTCCTCCGGTATATATCAATAAGACTCTTCGATTTTGCATACAGCGAAAGTAATAAGGAATTTTAGATATTCCTATATTAGTTGGGAGCAATTATTTATCTATTCATAAACCTTAACAACGACTCTTCTGTTTTGTAGTCTTCCAATTTTGGTGTCGTTTGATTTTATAGGCTGAGATTCACCATAACCTATAATGCTCGAGCGGTTTTTCGATATATCTTTTTTGCTCAAGTAATCTTGTACAAATTTCGCCCTGTTTTTTGATAACTCTAAATTATTATTTACGGTTCCTATGTTGTCTGTATGTCCTTCGATGATAAAGATTCTTTTCGGGTTTTCTTGAAGAAATAGGATTAAATCTTCAAAATCTTGGTAGGTAACTTCTTCTGAAATTGCAGCGCCAGTTTTAAAATTAAGATCTGTGTATATATATGTTTTTATGGGTGTTTCTTTTTCTAGAGAATCCATCATTGAAGTTGGTGATTCTGATTTTAAAGTAAGACGAATATTATCTATAAGGTAATAAGCATCATTGAATTTTAGTTTTTTGCAAAGTTTTCGCCTATCGGTATAGGTTCGATAGATTAATTTTTCATCGGTTAGAAAACAGCCAAGGTGCAATTCTTTTTCTCCGCCTCTTGCTTCATACTCAAAGCTATATGTTGTCCATTGGTTGGCGCATTGCAAAAACTTACCTTGGTGTATCAAAATATGAGCTTTGGCTATTAGTGTATTCCCTACTTTAGCTAAGTCTATTTTTTTAGAGGTAAAGAATACTCCTAAATCGCTAAGGTAATGCAATGACATGTCTGGTTGTGCTAATGCAAATGAAAAGATATACGTTTTTCCTTCTTTTAGTTGCTCAGTCAAAGTTACTGAAATATATTCTCGGTAGCCGTTATTAGGGTTGAACCCTACAAACCCTGCATAGCTTTTACCTTCGTAAGGTTTTATATTGACAATATAATTATCGGGTGAAGCATACCTCGAAGAATCTGCACATAATGAAAAATAATCCGGTGTAGTTCGTTTACCTAGAGTTGAATACCACTCATCAACTGTGAAGTAATCTAAATTTTCTGGACACATTTCTCTTTTTTCAAATCCTCCATTGGGTATGAGATTGGATTGACTATTGATAGTCAAATGAAAAACTAAAAAAATAAATAGTTGTCTAAGCATTTTACATTGTTTACTAATAGTAATTAACGTAAGTCGGGGTAAAATAGATACAAAAAAGGTAGATTACTTTAATGTCCTCTACCTCTTTGTGTTGTAATTTCTGGAATATTAATATCCGCTTCCTGCAGCAGCGATATGTTCTATGGGGTGCCAAGTTGTTTTAGTTTCTTGGAAGCTTTGAATTAGATACGGGTTTTCCCAGGCATTGCTTTCAAAGTCGCCTTCACTTTTGACAACGATTCTCTTTAGATTATCCACAGCGTCTGTTCGTAGTTGCGTGATCTCTTTCTGGTCGCCATCACAATACAATACTGCATTGATATCTTTGTGTGTGCCAAAATGAGGAAGTAATTCTTTTTTATCTCCAGTAAGGATGTTTACCACACCTCCTGGTACATCACTTGTTGCTAGCACTTCTGCAAACGTAACAGCACAAAGAGGTAAGTTCTCAGCGGCTATTGCTATACAAGAATTTCCGCCTGCTATAATTGGTGCTATGGCAGAAACTAATCCTAATAATCCAGAATCTTGGTTGGCGATAATTCCAACTACTCCGGTTGGTTCCATAGAGGAGAAGTTAAAGAAACTACCTGACACAGGATTGACACTACTGAAAATTTGGTTGTACTTATCGCACCAACCTGCAAAATAAATCATTCTATCTATAGATAAATCTACTTCGGTTACTGCTTTTACTTTGGTGCTTCCTTGCGTCATTAGTTCTTCTACAAATTGTGCTTTTCTACCTTCTAGTATTTCGGCTATTCTGTATAGAACCTGACTTCTGTTGTAGGCGGTTCTGTTTGCCCAAGGTCCTTGCGCTTTTCTAGCGGCTACAACAGCATTTCGCACATCTTTTCTAGATGAAAGACAGATGTTTCCTATTACTTTTCCTTTTTGCTTAGGTTGGTAAAATCTACCTGACTCTGTTCGAGGAAATGCTCCTCCGATATATATTTTATACGTTTTCAAAACTTCTATTCTTGACATAATTTTTAAAATTTAGCTCTAACTTTTCTAACGGATTTTTTCTGGAAATATCCATAACTTTGCGAGTAGAAACTATTACTGCTCCTACTTTTATCAAATTCAAAAGTATATATTAATTTATTTTTTTTTAGAGTGGTAGCGTTGTTAATCGTATAATTCCAAGTTATCTCCCCAGTTTCCTGTATGTGAATAGCGTTTGACTTTTCGATCAAATCTACTTTTGTTTTGTTGTTTTGTGAAACGGGTATTTGGTCAAATATACGTACTTGTACATCTTCTTTTCTGTTGGTTTTAATCGTATAAGAAAAAGAGACTGTTTCTTTCTTTTTGCTATTCGTTTCTTTGGTAAATGTTTCGCTTGCTATTATCTTTCGCTCTACAATTACTTCTTTATTTTGACCAATAGGAATATCCAATGTATCGGGTAATCCTGCAATAGAAATATATGAATCTCCAATGTTGATGCCATTGTAATATATGGTAGCATTGCCGTCTGCTATAGATAGATCCGCCCAATTAGTAATTTGACCTATCAAATAGGTGCTTTCTTCCAATCCAGGAAATGCATACCAAATGTAGTTAGTAGGTAGCGCTTTATTAAATACATCATACTTGTAAATACCGCCATTGGCAGGTACAGATTTTTTGCCTTCAACCTTTAATAGTTGGGTGCTAGAAGGTGCGTTATACGTTTCGTATTCAATACCTTCTATTTTTAGTTGGTCGTCATTAAAAGAAGTGTCAAATTCGTTATTAGCTTGTTCGTTGTAATTGCCAATTGGTATTCCCCAAATGTTAACTGGGGTAATTTTTGGTATTATGCCAGTTTTATCAAACGGAGAATTCAAGGAAAGTTGTATTTCTACATTATCCCAATCTTCACCTGTTCGATTCATTATTTTAGCAATGTACTTTAGTTTTAAATCTTGCGTAATGTCTGAAACATATATTTCATACTCTGGCACCCATGCAGCAGAACCGTTTACATATTTAAGTGTGATGTTCTTTTTTAAACTTTTACTACTAGAAACCAATACTTCTAAATACGCATCGCCATTGTTGTCTTCATCTTTTTTGAGCAAAGACTCTACGCTTCTGATTTTCTTCTTGAGTTCTAAAACCTTAAAATCATAGTATTCAAGTAATGCTTGTAAGTTGCTCGCTGTTCCATTTTTAGACGCGTTTTCAAGGCTGTTGTTCAAGGCAGTTATTTGTTTCTGAAAAGATTCTTTTTGGTCGTTGTATGCAATGATTTCCTCCGTAGTTAATTTCTTAACTAATGTAGCGTTAATCACCGTTAAATCTTCATCTCCTATCAGTACTGAATTGGATAATGCAAACGGAGAAACGTTCATCAATTTGATGGCGTTTTGCCCAGCTGGTAGATCTAAAGCAAGGTTGTGCGTAACTTCTGCCCCAATAGAAAAAACAGTAACTTTCTCTATGTTGGGTTGAAGTACTATAGTCTTAGCATGTACAAAAACTTGAATAAAAAGTAGCGATATGAATACCGAAACGCTACGCATCAAACTTCAAATATGGTTCTAATCCGTGAAGCCCACCTTCTCTGCCGTGACCACTTTCTTTATAACCTCCAAATGGCGATGCTGGATCAAATTTATTGAACGTGTTTGCCCAAACGATACCTGCGTTTAATTTTGTAGTCATATTAAAAATCTTAGACCCTTTGTCTGTCCATACTCCGGCAGATAGTCCAAACGGTGTGTTATTTGCTTTTGCAAGAACTTCACTTACGGTTCGGAACGTTTGAATAGCCAATACAGGTCCAAAAATTTCTTCTTGAGATATTCTATTTGATTGTGCTACATCAGTAAACAGTGTTGGAGGAACCCAGTATCCTTTTTTAGGCATAGCGCATTTTGGTTGATATACCGTAGCACCTTCTTTTTTTCCTATTTTGATGTAGTCTTCTATTACTTTTAATTGCTTTTTGGAGTTAATAGCTCCGATATCTGTGTTTTTATCCATTGGATCTCCTACGACAAGAGCTTGCATTCGGTCTTTTAACTTTCGCATTACGATGTCGTACACAGATTCCTGAATGTATAGCCTAGATCCTGCGCAACATACGTGCCCTTGATTGAAGAATATACCATTAATAATTCCTTCTACTGCTTGGTCGATTGGAGCATCTTCAAAAATAATATTGGCAGCTTTACCACCCAATTCCATTGTTGACTTTTTGTTGGTGCCAGCTATAGCTTTCATTATAATTTTACCTACACCGGTAGATCCTGTAAACGCTATCTTGTCCACATCTTTGTGATTCACAATGTGTGATCCTGTTTCTCCATATCCCGTTACGATGTTTACTACACCATCTGGCAACCCAGCTTCTTGAATGATTTCAGCAAGTTTTAGAGCTGTAAGTGGAGTGGTTTCAGCAGGTTTTAAGACTACGGTATTTCCTGCTGCCAAGGCGGGTGCTATTTTCCAAGCAGCCATCAACATTGGGAAGTTCCACGGAGTGATTTGTCCTGCCACACCTAATGATTGCGGCTTTCTATTAGGAAATGCATATTCTAATTTGTCTGCCCATCCTGCGTAATAGAAAAAGTGAGCTGCAGCCAATGGAATATCAATATCTCTAGATTCTCTGATTGGTTTTCCGCCATCCAAAGATTCTATCACAGCAAATTCTCGTGCTTTTTCTTGAATCAATCGTGCAATTCTATAAATGTATTTTCCTCTTTCTTTTCCAGATAATTTACTCCATTCATTGTCATAAGCTTTGCGAGCTGCTTTTACTGCTGCATCTACATCTGCTTTGTTGGCTTCTGCCACATCTGCTAGCTTTTCTTCTGTAGCTGGATTGATGGTTTCAAAGTATTTACCTGATTTAGGTTTTACAAATTTTCCATCGATAAATAAGTCATATTTTTTCTTCAATTTGATATGTGCCGTGCTTTCTGGTGCTGGAGCAAAATTCCAATCTGACGAATAATCTATTGCTATATCTTTTTTCTTTGCCATTTTCTTTTTCTAAAAGTGAATTCTTTTTTAATTAATCTATTGAGAAATACTCTTTTGCTTGGTAATTTCCGGATGCTTGTTTTTCTAATTGCATCAACACATCGTTTGCCAATGAACTTGCTCCAAATCTAAACCATTCGTTAGTAAGCCATTTTCCACCCAAGGTCTCTTTTACCATAACTAAATATTGTAACGCCAATTTAGAATTGGAAATTCCACCTGCTGGTTTCATTCCTACCATTCTACCTGTAGCATAATAGTGATCTTTGATAGCTTCCAGCATTACTAGAGTAACCGGTAGTGTCGCAGCAGGGCTGATTTTGCCTGTTGAGGTTTTTATAAAGTCTGCACCTGCATCCATTGCTATATCACTAGCTCTTCTTACTTTGTCATAGGTGCCGAGTTCGCCAGTTTCTAAGATGACTTTTAATCTTGCTTTTCCGCAAGCTTCTTTTATAGCTGCTATTTCATCAAAGATAAAATTGTAGTCGCCACTATGAAACCTACCTCTACTGATAACCATGTCCACTTCGTCAGCGCCATTGTCCACGGCTATTTTGGTGTCCATTAATTTGATTTTACGAGATGAATGACCGCTTGGAAATGCGGTGGCAACTGAAGCTACTTTTACCCCAGAACCCTTTACAGCTTTAACAGCAGTTTTTACAAACGTTGGATACACGCATACGGCAGCAGTTGTAGGCAGGTCAGGTAAAGAATCATGAGGATGAATCGCTTTGTAACACATCTGTCTAACTTTACCATCCGTGTCTGCTCCCTCAAGTGTGGTAAGATCTATCATGTTCAATATCATTTTTAGACCTTGAACTTTTGCTTCCTTTTTAATGCTACGTGCTTTTATGCGAGCAACTCTATCGTCTATACCCATCTTATCCACTCGTGGAGATAGGCTGTAATCTTTTTCTATCATAAAATTATCTGATTCTAAAGTATCAAATGTAATAAATATTTTTTGAAGTAGTCAGAGAAATGACTATAAACAAAAAAAGCCTTCCATTTGGAAGGCTTTTGAAAATGTATTGTATTTATAAAAACAATTATTTTTGTGTTAAAGTCATCGTAGCATTGTATTTATCTGTAGATGTTGATCCTCCAGCTGGAGTATAAGTGCTTACATATTCATATTCCAAAACTAATTCTTTCTTTTTAGAGGTTGTGATTTTCCAAACAGAACCTTCCAAATCAGTAGTGGTTTCCTTATCTGTTCCATTAGAATCTGTTGTCGAAGATTCCAAAACTACGAACATTATTCTTTCATTCTTTTTAAATTCTCCTGTTTTATTTTTTCCTATGAAGCTCCAAGTTCCAGAATATTCTTCTGTTGTTGTTTCTGGATTTGGTATTGCTGTGCCATTAGCTGTACCTTCAGTGTATTTAGACATTGAACTCCAAGTTCCATCTTTTGAAATGGTCATTGTGTTGGTAGCAATAGTGCCTTTCATAATGTTTTCGTAAGAAACACCGGAAATAGTTCCTTTAGTAGTGTTGGTGTACGTTGTAGCGTCTTTTATATTTTCAACGGTAGTTCCATCAGACCAAGTATCCATTGATTTGTAGCTAGATACAGTCCACTCGTTAGAAACTTTACCTTTTGAAGTTTTTTTACATGAAGAAGCACCTGCTATCATTGCAACGCTTAGTCCTAAAATAAATAATTTTTTCATTTTTTTGTTTTTATATGAAATTAATAATGGCGCAAAAGTATATATTTAAAATTATAAATAACCATTTTTTAGGATTAAATAACAAATTTGTTCTATGAAAATAGAATAAATGCGTTTCAATTGATTGTAAATACTTGTAATCCTAACGTAATTCTTGGTAGTTCCTTTAGCGGAGTAATACCGTTGAAGTAGTCTGAATAACGATATCTAGCAAATAAAAGCATATTTGTACGTCCGTAACCAATCTCAAACCCATACTCCCATTTTTCTGTGTATTTTAAACTACCAATAGCAAGGCGGTTGGTTTTACCATATTGTGAAAGAGGGGTGTCTGTTTTTGCCACAAATCTTTTGGAGAATAACCAATTTCCATAGACACCGAAATGTAAATATTTTCCGAGTTGATTTCCTCTCTTGGGGTTTAAATTGATTTGAAAAGCTGCTGAAACTCCGTATTTACCGAAGTAATGTTTTGCTTTTGTTAAGTTAGTTGTAGATACAGGGAGCTGAAGGCTTGTATTCTTTTTAAGGTTGTACACATACTGAGAATAGGTTAGTCTTGTATCCGTTACAAATGCAAGGGTTTTGGTTAATTTTCTATAAAATCGAGCTCCAGATGTTATTTCAAAAGATCTACCTCCAAGTATTTTGGGTAAAACGGAGTCGTTGTGGTCGTATCCTCCTGTATGAAAACCGTAACTGATGTATCCAAGAGTGTATTTCTTTCGATTAGGGCCTTCATTGTTGTCTATTGCAGCGTAGTCATCAGGGACAGTCTCTTTTAGGATGATGGTCTGCGCATTTATATTACAAAGAGTGAGTATAGCAATGTTAACGAGTATTATTTTGTAAAAGTTAGTCATTCTTTTCTTCCTTTTTTGTTTTATCTTCTATTGGGAGGTTTTCATGAACGGACTGTTTTATCTCTATACTTTCATAATAGCCTTTGTACCAAACTTCTAATGTTTCGTTTTGAAATTTACTTATATTTAATTTTAAGACTTCTTTTTGAATAGGAGCTATCACACTATATTCTCTTAAGTAACCCTTGGTGTTTTTAATGTGGTAATAGATGTAATTGGGTTGTTGAAGTTTTGGATTACTGTCTCCCGAAACATAGAGGTCGCCTATGTGTAGTCGTTTTGGTTTAAGCCCATTGTAAAAAAAAGAGTCATAATTAACGACTACTTCATCGTTGATCGAAAAAGAATTATCATTAATAATTACTTTAATATATTCTTCGTCTTGCTTAAAAGAAAAACTTACATCTATTTGCTCGTTAGACATGCTGTCTGTGAAATACCCTGCTTGTGGTGCGCCATATCCGTGGGCGTAATCATAATAAGGGTGCAAATTACCTGATTTTTCTATCTCGTTAAATAATTCCATTGCAGTAAGTGCACTATCTTGTTGCAATACGCAAGCAGCAAATCCTGCAATTAGGGGGCTGGCAAAAGATGTACCTTGGGTTTCTTCCAAATTAGAAAATTTTGAGAAAGCCATAACATGACCAAAGGCTGCTACATTGGGTTTCATTCTCTTGTCAGAAGTTGGCCCGTAGGAGCTAAACGATGTGTGTATGCCTGTCCAAGGGTTGATGCCGCCTACCGTTAGTACACTGTCTGCGTCTGCCGGTGCGGCTATATATTTCCACGTTCCATCACCTTCGTTTCCTGCGGCATTAACTACTAGGATTCCTTTGTGTGCAGCAATATTTCCTGCACGAGTAATGAAAGAGGTTTTTCCATCCATATCTTCTTTGAAGTATAAAGAGGTTGTATATCCAAGCGAACTATTAATTATGTCGGCGCCATTTTTATCTGCCCACTCTACGGCCATCAACCAGTCTTCTTCTTCGCTCAAACCTTCTTTAAAGATGAGTTCTGTTCTGGCTAGTAAAAAGTCGGCATCGGTAGCCAGGCCGATTTTTTGATTGCCATTTAATCCAGCTATACATGATAAGACCATACTACCGTGAGTGTGAAATTTAAATACGTCTGCTTTGTTTTTATGAAAATCCCATGTGTTGACAATGCCATTTCGATCCATAATGTGGGCAAATAAATCAGATTCATCAACTTCGGGAAATCCAGCATCGATGATGCATATTCTTATCCCCTTTCCTGTGAGGTTTGCTTTTTCAAATTTTTCACCTTGCAACCATTTGATTTGTTGTTCTAGTAGCATGTCTTTCCCGTTTTTATTTCGTTTGGGAATTGCTGAGAGGTAGCTTTGACTGGTCATCGGTCGTACTTCATTCACAAAGGGTAAGTTTTTGATGGCTTCTAGTTGTGAGTTGTTAGATAGTACACATGCTAAGGCGTTTAACCAGCGAGATTGCCCAGATATGGTGTCGGCAATAGCTTTTACTGTTTGGATGTAGTCTGTTCTTAGTGGTTTGTCGGTTTCTTCAACGAGCGGAAGATTGTGTTTCAGTCTTCTTTGAAGGGCTTTAGGATGAAAGTAGGTTTCGGGGTTAAATGACACACCTTCTTTGTCAGAAAGAACTACCCAATATTTTTGTTGTGCCCAGTTTGAATATGCGGTTAAGAATATAAATGTGGTTAGCAAAAGTGTTTTTAGCATTGAATTGATTTTGAAAAATCTAATTTACTTAAAAAAATCAATGCTAGTATGGGAAAAGTAATTAAAATAGTAAAGTGATGATGTTTTTTTTGGGGTTTTAATTTTTTTTTTGCGAGAAGGATAGGAACGGCATCCTCCTAAAGCTTTTTGGAGCTTTAGGAGATATAGTGGATAGCCTGACCCGAAGGGGGTCGCCCAATTTTTAAATGTGCTAGGTTGTTGGGTGTTTTACGATTACAATTAAGGTATGGCTTTAGTTTTAGCGTATTCGCTTTCAAGATCGTTGCAGAAGTTTATATTGTGTTTAAGGTTGAGGCTGGAGTAAATGTTCACTAAGGTGCTTCCTGTTGGTAATGAGTGTGTTGATGTTTGTGGTAACGAATAAATAGATTAAAATAGGGGCTTCCATGTTAAGAGTGTATAATTGTGTAATGGTTTTTATCTGTAGAATTAAAAACTCAAGTTTCATACCTATTAAACTCGGTATTTTCAAGTGAAAGAAGTCTAAAAAAAGAAAGGGGATTTACTCAATATTGAGCAAATCCCCTCTTTGGTGACCTCTAGCGGTGAAATTTCGAACTTATTGTATGATGATTTGAAAATAATATTAGATAATGAGTGGTTGTTAAAAAAAGTTGAAAATAAAGCATTGGGTATCAAAAAGCAAGTTAAATAAACCAATATTAAAATTTCGGTTTCTTCACCTATCTCTTTTTTTGTCAACATTTTGCTGCCAATTTTATATAAAAATAAACACAACTGTCAAATTTCAATTAAACTTTGAAAATACCTTTTCAGCAATGATTTTATCTTCAATCTTCACACTACCATTTACAATTGAAACAAAACCTAATTTGCATTTGTTTTCACTTGTGTCATTTGAGGTATAATGATACGTTCCAAATTTTGAATCTTCTTGATTTGTCTTTGGATAAAG
>CAMZLL010000135.1 GCA_947311505.1 uncultured Cryomorphaceae bacterium | reverse complement strand
TGATAATGACGATTACGAAAATGCGCTTCCCATACTATTGGAAATGGACAAAGACAACACTAAGAATTTTAACACTAAAGCAACCATTGGCTACTGTTACTTAATGACAAATTATGACAAAGCAATGGCAATTCCATATTTTGAAAATGTGTTATCTAACTATAAAAATTTGACCGTTAAATTTAGGGCAGGAAATCCAAAAGAGAAAAAAGCACCGATAGAAGTTTTAAGATGGATAGGCGAAGCATACCATTACAACTATCAATTTGACGAAGCTATGACAAAATACCTTGAATATAAAGGCATTTTGGATCCGAACAACAAAAAAGATAGAGAAATCGTAGAAAGAGATATATTCATAACTGAAAATGCTATCAAATACAAAGGACGCAAAGTAGATATGAGTATTGAGGGAATAGCTAATATCAACACAACCTATCCAGAATATCGACCAAAGATTACGGGAGATGAAAACATAATGTTCTTCACCTCTCGAAGACCAAATGAAGAACGAAATGCCACAGAAAACAATGGCAAATATTTTGAAGATATTTATTATTCAGAGAGAAAATTTGGAGAATGGAGCAAACCACAATTAGTACAGAAAAAACTAAACACTAACGCACATGATGCTTGCTTATACATTTCACCTGATGCGCAATACATGCTAATCTTTAGAGCTAGTTCGACCACTTTACAAACGGGGGGCATCTATGAAACAAGATTAGAAGGAGACACATGGAGCACACCTAAACTACTAAAAGCAATGGTCAACTCCGATTACTGGGAAACAGATGTAAACATTACAGCCGATGGAAAAACAATGTACTTCACATCTGATAGACCTGGTGGGATAGGAGGCAGAGACATCTGGGTAATGAAAAAATTACCAAATGGTAATTGGGCAGATGTTGCAAACATAGGCAATGTTATCAATACAGAATATGACGAACAAGCCCCATATATGCACCCAGACGGGAAAACACTTTTCTTTAGTTCTCAAGGACATTCTACAATGGGGGGATTTGATGTTTTCAGAACTGATTTACAAGATGATGGTAGCTGGAGCACACCTGAGAACATAGGCTTCCCGATTAACACCACAGGAGATGATGTGTTTTATTTCCCAACTAATGATGGACATAGAGCCTATTTCTCATCGTATAGAGAAGGAGGAAAAGGAGATCAAGATATATACATATTGAAATTACCCTCAAACCCAGAAAAATCATTGGCTATATATAAAGGTATAGCAAAAGATGACAACGGTAACGTTTTAAAGGACTTGGTTATTACAATATTTAACGAAGATGGAGAAGAAGATGGCATTTATAGACCAAATTCAAAATCTGGCAGATTTCTTTTCATTTTAAAACCAGGACAAACATACAATATTGAATACGAAAACAACGGGCTCATCGCACAAGAAGATGTAGAAGTAAGTGAAGATGGTGGAGTACAAAATATAATCAGAATAATTAGTAAAGAAGGGGAGAAGATTTTCATCCGTACCGCAAAAGTAGATGATAGCGACATCATCACACTTGTAACAGATGACAATCCAGATAATCTTGCTATAACAAATGTTGAAATTGAAGTAGAGACTAATGACACTGACATTACTACAAACGAAAACATAGAAAACACCGACCAAACTACTGAAGCAACGAACATTGAAGAAACCAAACAAGACGAAAATAGTGGTGACTTAACTGAAACAAACAACAACCTAACAGAATACAACAATCAGGGGGAAATGTTAAAAGATCTTTATTTTAAATATGACCGTGTAATTCTGATAGACAAATCTGAAATAGATTATGAAAACACGTTACAATTCCTAACTGACAACCCTAATGCAAAGGTAATGATAGAAGGGCATACAGACTCTCACGGCAGTGATGAATACAACTTATGGCTATCTAGTGCTAGGAGTAATAAAATAAGAAACAGACTATATGACCAAGGAGTAGCGTGGGGCAGAATGAAAACTAGAGGTTACGGAGAAAATAAACCAAAATACCCAAATAAAAATGCAGATGGTACAGACAACCCAGAAGGAAGACAACTAAACAGAAGGGTGTCGTTTATATTAGATGAAAAAACAATGGCAGCTGATCAAAATTCGTTTAAAAGAAATTCAATTATGAATGTAGAAGATAAGCCTTCTCCAAACTACACAGACCAGTATGAAGATGCAACAGTTAACTTCTCTGAAGAAGTAGTATGCATGATTCAGTTAGGAGCTTTTAGCGAGAAATTATCCAACACAAAATTCACAGAAGAACCACTTGAGGTTGCTTTTTACAAAGATGTAGATGGATTATACAAGTATCTTTCAGGAGCATTCATCAATAAAGAAACTGCACTTGAGCATAGATTGAGAATGATAGAAGAAGGATATAATGGAGCATTCTTAGTCTATTTTCAAGACGGGAAAAGACTTACACAAGAGGAAGTTGCTTTACTCTACCCAACTGAAGATGGATTTGACATTGAAAATACAACAGTAAGCACAAAATAATTCAATACATTTGTAGCAAAATTAGAAAATTGCTTACAGAACTTAACATACAAAACTACGCTTTAATAGACCACTTGAAAATAGATTTTTCGAGTGGTTTTTCTGTTATTACTGGAGAAACAGGATCAGGCAAATCAATTTTATTAGGAGCACTATCTTTAATACTAGGTGAACGAGCAGATTTAAAATCAATACGAACCCCCTCTAAAAAATGTATCATAGAAGGTATTTTCATCATAAACGAACTCAACTTACAACCTTGGTTTAATAAAAATGACATAGATTATGAGAGGAATACTATTTTAAGAAGAGAAATTACACCTCAAGGCAAATCAAGAGCATTCGTAAATGACACCCCAGTAAGCTTGACCAAATTAAAAGAACTGAGCGAAAACTTAATTGATATTCATAGCCAACATGAAACTAGACTACTGAATGAGCAAAGCTTTGTATTGGAGATTATTGACAGTCAGCTTCCAAATTACAACTTGATCTTGGAATATACTGCAAGCTACAAAACTTATAAATCTAATTTAAGTGAACTAAAAAAGCTAAAAGAACAAGAGCAGAAAAGTCAAAACGAAAAAGACTATTTAACGTTTTTATTCGATGAATTACAAGAAGTAAACTTAGAAAAAGTACTTTCTTCTGACATTGAAGCAGAATACAACAGACTATCTAATGCAGAGGAAATAACACAACTCTTGTCTGAAACCGATCATTTATTTAATACTGAAAATACAGGCAGCCTTTCAACGCTAAAAAAAATCAACAACCTACTAGAAAGATTATCAACGATATCTCCTGAATTCGAGTCTTTATCTTCAAGAGCAAATAGTTCACTAATAGAGCTTGATGACATTGCAAACGATCTTGCCAACCAAAACAACGTTTCGTTGGACGTTCAAAAACTATCTATACTTGAAGAACAAATATCTACACTAAATAGACTGGTACAAAAACATAATGTCGAAAACTTTGAAGCATTAATCGTCAAAAAAAATGAAATTAATCAAAAGATACAAGACATAGGAAGCATTTCGACCCAAATAAAACAATTAGGAAATAAAATAGATAAACTTGAAAAAAGCCTATTAACGAAAGCGGATATTATTTCAAAAGAGCGAAAAAAAATCATCCCTCAATTAGAAAAAGACGGACATCAATTACTATCTAAAATGAGCATGCCCAATGCTTATTTTAAATTTGAAATGGCCCAACTAGAAAAATTAAGCATATTTGGAATAGACCAAGTAAACCTATTGGCTAAAACAAATTTAGGAAGCGAATATAAACCCCTCAAAAAATTTGCATCAGGCGGAGAATCTTCAAGAATAATGCTAGCCATCAAATCTTTACAATCACAAAATAAATCTTTGCCTTCGATTATTTTTGATGAAATAGACACAGGAGTTAGCGGAGAGGTAGCAGAAAACATGGGGGACATCATGCGAGAATTGGGATTAAAAATGCAAGT
This sequence comes from uncultured Cryomorphaceae bacterium, assembly GCA_947311505.1. GTDB lineage: Bacteria > Bacteroidota > Bacteroidia > Flavobacteriales_D > Parvicellaceae > Parvicella. The sequence continues at coordinate 3,384 of CAMZLL010000135.1, read as the reverse complement.
AATAAGCATCACACATTTGCCACAAATAGCATGTAAAGGTCAACACCATTATAAAGTCTATAAAGAAGAAAAAAACCACACAACAACATCTTCAATAAAACAACTGAGTGAAAAAGAAAGAATTCAAGAAATAGCCAACATGTTAAGCGGATCTACAATTTCTGAAGCAGCTATAAAAAACGCAAAAGAGCTTTTAAAATAATAGTTCGTTATTATTTGATAACAAAAAAGAAGCTCTTAATTAATAATTATGTAACTTAGTAATCTAAACTTACTATATACATGAAGAAAAAATTACTAATTGGAATAAGCTTATTAACAGCAGCTTCTTCTTTCGCTGGAGGTTTTCAGCTAAACACACAAAGCGTACGAGCCTTAGGGCTAGGCGGTTCAAACACAGCTTGGGCTATTGATGCCAGCTCTGTGTATTTCAATCCAGCAGCCATTACAAGATTACAAGGCTATCAGTTTTCGTTAGGAGTGCACTATGTCACACCTAGTATCTCTCTTCAGACCGAAGCCAACGACAACATCAACCAAACTACCGGCAATGCAAATCCGATCTATTTTTACTACACAGGAAAAATCACTCAAAAATTAAGTGTAGGCTTTTTAGTTAACAATCAATTTGGATCTAGCTCTTCATTTGAAGACAGCTGGGAAGGAAGGTACATTGTTCAAAACATATCTTTAAGAACATTTATGTTTCAACCTACCTTAGCTTATCAAATACACGAAAAAATAAGTATAGGGGCAGGTTTTGTGCTTGCTACAGGTAGTTTTTCTTTTGAAAAAGCAGTTCCACTTAGCTCTACAGAAAACCTTTATGGAAAAGCACATTTAGCAGGAAAAGGAACCACTTACGGAGGTAACTTTGGGATTCACTTTGAAGCAATGAAAACAGACAAAATGGATTTAAGCATAGGATTGGACTACCGAACAGCATTAAAACTTAAACTTGATGGAGGAACAGCAGAATTTACTGATATACCAAGCTCACTAACAGGAACATTTCCTGCATCAACCTCTTTCAAGGGAGGCTTAACACTTCCGAGCGTAGCTAGTGCTGGATTGAAGTTTGGTTATAAAATCAATGACAACCTTGACCTATCGGTGGTATATGACTTCACTACACCTCTTGGTCTTCTTATGATACATTGGCGTTTGACTTTGAAAACGCTGACACACCAGACTCTAAAACCGTTAAAAACTGGCAAAATGTTTCTGCACATCGATTTGGAGTAGATTTAACTTGGAATAAAAAAGTAGGCATAAGAGGAGGGTTAGTTATCGATCAATCTCCGATACTAAATGGTTATTTAAGCCCAGAATTACCCGATCACGACCAAGTAGTTTACTCAGGAGGTTTAAGCTATCAAATAAATGACAAGATCTCGATAGACTTATCTTATTTGAGACAAAACGTGGCATTTGAATCCTCATTAGATGCTGCCAATTTTTCTGCAAAATACCATAGAATAATAAACGTTTATGGTTTTGGAGTAAATGTAAAACTAGGAGGTGGAGAAGTAGATAAAGAACCATTAGAAGAAGCAAAATGAAAAAAATAAACACAAAAAATATACTCATCCTATCAGCGATAGCTACCGTAGGATTTAGCTCTTGCCTTAAATCCGAATTTGACGCTAGAGAACGTACACAAGGTGACGCTAATTTCAAACATTATGTAGCTGTAGGAAACTCACTTACGCAAGGGTATCAAGACGGAGGATTGCACAACGAGGAAAATCAACAGGACTATTCCTATCCAGCCTTGATAGCGCAACAAATGAAAATAGTCAATTCAAACATGAATGATTTTCTACAACCATCAACCACAGGAGAAGGTTCGGGACATCGAAAATTAATAGTAGATGGGCAAGGAGAACTCGGTGTAACATCTGTAGCTGAAGACGCTACATGGGCAAATTGGGGCGACAATGCAAAAAGCACCTCCTATAACAACCTTGGTATTGCAGGAATACAATTGAGACAATGTTATGCTAGAACCACTAATGAATACTTAATGAATCATGCTATTTTAGGTGGAATAGGTCTTTTAGGCGGAAAACCACTTAATCCTTTTGCTGCTTATATTGATTTTGGTACAGAACCCACTCTTACAGGCCCTGCATCAGGCACAAAAACATATGTAGATATCGCAAGCGAATCAAATGCAACATTCTTTACTTGCTGGATGGGAAACAATGACGTTTTAGGATGGTCTTTAGCTGGAGGAGACGAAGGAGTTGTAAATGTACCAATCATCGGAAATATAGAAATGACACCATTAACTCCAGTAGATGAATTTACAACCAAATACGAAGCCCTACTATTAGCATTTCACAATCAAGGAGCAAAAGGAGTTTGCGCAACATTGCCAGATGTATCAGCCATACCAATGTTCACAACTGTAAACGCAACCTATAGAGGTGTCCCTGAAATATGGATAACCGATGGTGGAACAGGAAACGTTCGTCCACAAACCGAAGAAGATATGGTACTACTTTATGCCTTAGCAGATTTAGATGCTGGACATGGACTCTCTCAATCTGACCCTTTGGCAGATAGCGTAGTATTGGACAAGTATGAAGTAACCGAAGTGCAAACAAGAATTGGAGAATTAAACAATGTAATATACGGTTTAGCCAACAAATATGGATTTGGAGTAGCAGACATGTTTGACTATTAAAACAGTTTTGAATCTGGTTTTTCAGAAAATGGAGTAGATCTCTCAGCCAAATTTATTGAAGGAGGCGTTTTTAGCTTAGATGGCGTACACCCCAACCCAAAAGGCTATGCTATAATAGCCAATAAATTTATTGAAGCCATAAACTTTCAATACAAGAGCAACATACCAAGGCTAGATGTTAACCGATATAAAGCAATCCTTTTTCCAAACGGATAAAAGATACAAAACACAATCAATAAAAAGGGAAGAATACTGCGTGTTCTTCCCTTTTTATTAATTGATTATCATAAGTTTATAAACAATATGATATAATACAGCTAAAATTGTTTTTTTGTAGCGTGCATAGTTTGTATTTTTGACAATTGATTAAAACAGATTAATGAAAGAAAACTTTGAAAACAATAACGAAGATGCCGATTTTTCTCCAGTAGTCAAATACGAAGAAATGCTCATAGAAAATGAGAAACAGTATTTTGATGTAGAAGAAATGGAACAGATAATCGAGCACTATCTCGAAGAAGAAATGCTATCAAACGCTTTAAACGCTTGCCAATATGGATTAACCCTACACACTTCTTCAGCAACTTTACTTATCCTTTTGAGTGAAATATATCTAGAAAGTGATCAATCTATAAAAGCGTTAAAAGTATTACAATCTGCTATAGAAAAAAACCCTTGCAACTCTGATACAT
>CAMZLL010000134.1 GCA_947311505.1 uncultured Cryomorphaceae bacterium | reverse complement strand
TTTGTGTTATTTTATTGTGGAAACAAAAGGTGCAAATAGTGACCAATTAAGAAATGAAGAAATACAAAAAATTAAACATGCAGAACAGTTTTTTTTGGGTGCTGTAAAAATTCAATTTGAAACACAATTTAAAAATGAGAAAATATTTGACTTAATTACTCGTATCCATACAAAATAACACAAAAAAAAGAAAAGAAAGTTATTTTTGAAATAATAAATACCTATAAAGAAGAGGATAAAACATCCTTTTATCTTTTCAAAAAAACATCATGATAAAAATACCAGTAAATGAAATCCTTGTCTACCAATCAGCAAGTGGGGCGATAGAACTCAGATGAGATATGTGAGAAGAAACTATCTGGGCAAACCAAAAACAAATTTCTTATATTTTTAATGTAGATGTAAAAACTATTAATGAACATCTAAGAAATATTTATAAAACTTGAGAATTAGAAAAAAAATGAACTATCTTGAAATTCCAGATAGTTCAAAAAGAAGGAAATAGAGAGGTGAAAAGAGATATTAAACATTATAATCTAGATGCTATTATCTCGATATGATATCGTGTAAATTCAAAAAATGCTACGCAGTTCCGTCAACGAGCAACAAAAACTTTAAAACAACATATAACGGCGTGATTTACGATAAATCCAAAAAGACTAGAATATAATTATGAAAAGTTTATGCAAGCAGTAGAAGATGTAAAAACCTTGAGTATAGGGAAAGATATACAATCAGAAGATATTCTTGAACTCATCAAGGCATTTGCTACTACCTGGTTTTCTTTAGACTCATTTGATAAACAAGCAACTTTCTCTATACATCAGAGTCAAACATCTATAAATATCCAAGTAGAAGAGTTATATAAAGATATTTTACACCTAAAAAGTGATCTTATAGAGAAGGGGCAAGCGACAGAACTTTTTGCTCAAGAAAAGAAAGTAGGGGATTTTTGATGAATACTATGAAATGTATTTCAGACAGCATTTGGTGAAGATGTATATCAGAGTATAGAGAGTAAAGCGGCTCATCTCATATATTTTACGATTAAAAATCACCCCTTCACGGATGGGAATAAGAGAAGTGGCGCTTTTTCATTTATTCGATTTCTGCAAAAAGCGGGGTATGATTTCCGTGGGAAGATTACCCCAGAAGCATTGACGGCTTTGACTTTACTTATCGCAACAAGTGATCCGAAAGATAAAGAAAAAATTGTTGATCTTGTTATTCTTCTTTTGGTAGGAAAATAATATTTTATACTAATAATACTCCTATTTTATGAAAAAACTCATTATTCTATTTCTTTCAGTTTTCTTTCTATACTCATTTACGTCAGCATTTTCCTTTGAAGACTTTCAAAAATACTTAAATGAGGATGAAACTAGAGCAGAAGAAATGATGAAACAGTTAATCTATCGAAAGATTCGTTATTTTAAAGGTACAGCGAAAACAAATAAAAAATTACATATTTTAGAAACTCTAAAAGATAAAAATTTTTCAAAAAATATAAAAAAGTATAAACAAAGAAAAAAAGATATACTTGTTTTGAAAACATATCTTCTAGAAAACTATCCATCGTTAAATCCTCGTAAAACATCAAAAAATGATGATAGTATAACAAAATATGTATGACCGAAAAATTTTTATACTTCGAAATTATATATTCCTAGTACCCTAGAAAAAATATCTACAGAATATTACCTCATTACCACAAATCCATCAACAAGAATTCGTAAAGAAGCATATAAACCATTAAAAAGTATGGCAAAAAAGTATTATCATAAATTTTCTGAATCTTTACATATAAATTCTGCTTGGAGACCATATTTTGTTCAGAGAAATAGTTTTGATCAAGAATGTTTTGATGAAAAAATTTGTGCAAGGCCAGGGACTTCAGAACATCAAAATGGATATACAGTAGATATAGCCAATCTTCATGGAGATAAATATCAACGAATGAAAGAAAATGCACATCATTATGGATTTCATCAATCATATCAAAAAGAAAGTGATGGTCTTCAGATAGAGCCTCGACATCGAAGATATCTATGAGTATGACTAGCTACATATTTACATGAAGAAAATATAACTTTTACTGACTATTGGAGGGAAAATAATGATGAAAAAAACTAAAATAAGAACATTTAAAAAATGTAAAAAAACTGAAAAGGTCGCTTGGCTTTTTCTTCTTTTTTTAGTTGTCGTATTTGGGGCACTTTCGTATTGGAGATATACAGAATATAAGGAAAAACAGAGGATTGTCAGTATTTTTGATAATACTATTTCTGATTATATAAAAAAGATGAAAAATGAAGTAAAGGATATCGAGGGACTTGATTTACATTTTCTACCAGAAAATATAAGTATTTTCCCATACGAAATGAAAAAAAATCCTGTATGATATAAAGAACAATTAAAACTTTGGTTTACAAAAACTATTGATATTTATAATTCTCATGTAGAAAATCATGATATTTTAAGAGTGGAACTAGATATTAAAAAATTGATAAAGAGATTATCTCCTAATGAAAAAATATCTCAGCTATTTATTTTTTGAATACATGGGAAAATACTAGATACTATAGAAAAAGAATTTTTAGAAAAAACAAAAATTTGAGGAGTTATTTTTATGGGAGAAAATATTGGGACGGATGAAGAAGTTCTATGATTAACAAGCGATATACAAAAAACGAATAGACAGATACCACTTTTTATTGCGATAGATCAAGAGTGATGAACAGTAAAAAGAGTTCTAGAGGATTTGCCAGCACAAGGAGATTTGACGACAAAGAATGTTTGTAAAACATATCAATCTCGTGGAGCTTTGTTAGAAAAACTTTGAATCAATGTAAATTTTGGTATCGTAGCTGATACAACAGAAGATAAGACATCCTTTATTTATCCAAGAGTTTTTCATAAAGAAAAATATACTCTTCTCGGTGAAGCAGTGAGATGTACGACAGGAACACTTTCGACGATAAAACATTTTCCTGGACATGGTGCAGTAAAAGGAAATACTCATCTCTGAATACAAACTATTTATAAAAGCTGTGAAGATATGGAAAAAGAAGATATGTCTTTATTCTCTTCATGATTTGATGCTGGAAATGACTTTGTAATGATGGGGCATTTACTTCTTCCTTGTAAAGATAAAAAACTTCCTGCTACATTATCTCAAAAACATATACAAACAGCAAGAGAAATGTGATTTCAGGGGTTGATAATAACAGACGATATGCATATGATAGATACTAATTATGAACGAAAAGAGGCATTAAAATTATGATTGCTGTCTGGAGAGGATATACTTTTATATGTTGATAAAACTTCAAGAAGACAAGAAATCTTGGATTATGCTCAGAAATTATATCATGAAGGTATTTTAACAAAAAAAATGATAGATACTCATCTTCAGAGAATTTTTGAAGCTAAAAATAAAATTATGAAAAAATGAAAGTATATTCATAAAACATTTTATAAACGATAAAAAAGTGTTATACTTTTACTGTAACTAGAGAATAAAGAGTTTTTGTTTGCATTTTATTGCTACAATGATATATAGTGAAAGATATATTTTGAAAAATAATGTATATTTTTACTTATTTACTTTAATATA
>CAMZLL010000133.1 GCA_947311505.1 uncultured Cryomorphaceae bacterium | reverse complement strand
TATATTAAAGACATTGTCATTGAAAAAGACGGAACTTTACTTTACGCTTCGAACTTTAGTGTCGGAGTTAATATATTCTTCGAATTGAATAAAAAGTTAGCTGAATTAATGGCTCCTCAAAGAGGTTATGAGTTAAAAATTGAAGAGACACATCATAAACAAAAATTAGACGCACCTTATAAGGAGCCAAATATATATCTATATGCTGGAAGATTTTATGATAGAGCAAGCGCTTATGCTTTCAGAAAAGAAATAGCTACTAAATTCCCAAATTGTATTGTTATTGGTCCTAAAAAAATGAAACTTCCTAATGTCAATATGCCTAAAGAGGAGTCTGAAATTAATGACAATTAAACAATAAAAAACCTTCAATTAAATGCATTTAAACATTTACCCTTTCCAGAATATTCTTACTAAAAATCCAAACCTTGAAAAGTATTTAGTTTTTGGATTTTTATTTTTATATGTAATTGTCAATTTGTTATTTGGATTAAATGAAGAGGCAACTTGGGATGATGATTGCCCCACAAGATATTACAAATACGCTTAACGCATTTAACGAGCCTAAGGCATTTATCAGTGTATGGAACAGACCGTTATTTGTATTGATTTTTGCACCGATTGTACACTTGGGTAAACATAGTATATTTATTTCAATGGTCATAATGACTGCTATTGGCGGTTATTTTCTGTATAAAGGTGTGCGAAAAAATGGGATCGCTAATGCTTTTATGGTATTACCATTCTTGCTTTTTCAAACTTATTTTTTCTCGATTAGTAGAAATCCTGAAACAGAACCAATTTCAGTAACTTTACTTTGTTTGGGGTTTTATTTTTTAGCAAATAAAAAATGGTTGGCTTTTGCAATAGTTGGAGGGCTAATGCCTTTAGCTAGATTAGAACTGTCTGTTATGCTGGTTTTTTGGGGGTGGTATCTTTTGGTTGAAAAACAATATAAATATATTTTTGTTTTAGCTATACCTGTAATTCTTTGGAATATAGCAGGCTTCATAATAGAAGGGGATTGGGCGTATGTTTATAACACTACGTTTGGTAAAGAAAATAAAACAAATAGATATGGGCACACCACATTTTGGCATTATTTCCAAAGATATATATATGTTGTGGGTCCGGTTATTTATTTATTCTTCATAACAGGGTTTATTACTAAATTAAGAAAATTACAATTGGACTTTTTCTTGTTTTGGCAAATGGTAGCTGGATTTATGCTTTATGTGGTTTTTTCTTGGAAACTTAACATGGGTAATGCTGCCGGCTTCCTTCGAAACCTGATCCCATTGACTCCACTAGTAGCATTATTTGCTTTAGAAGGTTACAATGCGATAATTGATGTTTTTACAACATTCTTTAGAAAGAAGGAGAAAATATCTACAGAGTTTGTTGCCCCAGATATGAGTTTCAAAGAAGTAACTCCAGATGTCCTCAAAAGATACACAGTAAAGAAAAAAGAGCAATATGAAGCAAAGAGAATCAAATACGAAAAAGAATTAAAAAAAGCTAAAAGAGAATTCAAATCAAAGAACGCACATTATAAGCATGTATCTGGTATTATTTGGATTCTTATAAGTTTACTGTTTGTAATTCTTACAACCTATATATACCATTCACTAACAATTAGAAGTCATCATAAACTATTGGAAGAAGTTGACTATACAAATCTAAAATGGGTACTTGGTACTTTATTATTAATTTTCATATTCTTTATTGTCTCCAAATTGACTAATTTAAAAAACTCAACGTTAGCAATATATGGAGGATCAATAGGAATACTTGCTTTACTATTTACAGGAATAACCGAGCCGCCAAACAAAAACATGAGTCCTGAAAGAGAGGTTATGCAAGATGTTTCAGACTTTTATATCCATTCCTATCTTAATGAGCATACAACCTACGTAAATCATATCTGGTTTTTTTGGGCCAATGACTTGGATAAATACGATACGACTCAATATAAATTGGTAACTATAGAAAACCTTGAAAATGCAAATGTTGGTGATATTTGCATTTACGACACGCATTATTCTCATAGGCTAGCAGGAAATGTACCTAAGACATGGTTTAACAAGCGTATAGACTGGGTAGAGTTGGACAGAAATATTTCAGAAAACAATGGATTTCATTGTACGTTTTACCAAAAGACAGATTCTACTTATGCAGACTGCATGAATAAAATTAATACTTTTATAAGTGTAGCTCCCGACAAGCCACTCACTTATTTGAGTAGAGGTAACTTATATAAAAAACAAAAGAAAATTGATTCTGCTTTGGTCGATTTTACGAAAGCTATCACATTAGATACTACATTTTTTAACTCTTATATGAATCGAGCTTTGGTTTATTTTGCAAAGAAAGATTACAATCTAGCTATTACAGACTTTAAAAAGGCCAGCCTATTGAATGAAAAATCTCATGATGCTGTACATAATATCGGAGCTTGTTATGCAAATCTGCAACAGAAAGACTCTGCTATAGTGTATTACAACAAATCGATAAAAATAAAACCTACCTTTGCTAAAGCATATCAAAACAAAGCCAAATTACTTAAATCAATGGGGAAAGTTGATGAAGCGCTAGCTACATATAATAAAGTCATTTCTATGAATATTAAAAATCAACAAGCTATTTTAGAAAGGGCTCAAATCTATTTTGACAAAAAAGATTTTGCTACTTGTATTTTGGATTTAAGTTCTGCTTTAAAACTGAACCCTAAAAACGCTCAAGCCACTTTTGTAAGGGGAATTTGTTATCAAAACCTTCAACAATCTAACAATGCATGTAAGGATTTTCAAACAGCAGCAAGCCTAGGTCACCAACAAGCACCACAATATGCTACTCAATATTGTACTACTCTACAATAATGCAAACTAGATTACTTCTTTTTTATTAAAAGTATCTTTCATAAAGATATAATATTGAAAAGCCAGAGTGATAATCAAAACCCGAGATGCGGGATGAAACTCTTGTGGCAACATCATAAAGAATAAGACTAGCGCAAACATAAAGTAAGACATTACATTATACACCTTGTGTAGTTTTTTGTGAAATTTAGTAGAAAAGACGGCTACTACAAAAATTAACAATAATGGATTTGCCCAAAGTAGATTGTAATTAGCTCTGGCTGTTTGATGATCTGTTCCCCACCACATAAAAACGAGTAAAACCCCAATCAAAGCGACAATAAAAAAGAGAAGACCTCCCCAAATTCTGGCTAATTTATCTAATTTGAAAAACCATAGCGCAATTGTAAAAATCAAAAGGACAATACTCAACACTACCGGTGTGAAGTAGGCGTCAGTTGTCTCCTTACGCTTAATACCTTTAATGATTAAATCAGATTGTAACACAAACGGTTCTTTGACTCCTTTGATAGCAATAGTAGATTCTAAAAAGACTTGCTCCATCTTCAATGGTGAAAACATTATATCATTGTTATCGGCAACTTTATCAATAGGCGAACCGAGCACAAGATCAATTCCAAAACATGTCCAAGGGTGCGTTCTAAAACCTTTGTCAATAATCTCTCTAAAACTAAAGAGACCTGCTTGTGGATGTGTTGCCAACTGCAAATCGGCACCCAATGCATTGACAAGATGATCTTTGATAAGTGTGGCGCAATTTTGATAGAAAAAATCATATCTGTATGCTTTATTTTCCTCCTTGTAGTTCTCAATCAACGCAGACCAAAGCTTGTTTTTTTGCTCTAAAGACATGTTTAATTTGAGCTGACGCACATCACGTTTTTGTTCTTGATAGTCATATAAAAAATCTTCCAGAGATTGTCCTCCCATAAAATAATCCAACTTACCTCTAGTAAATTTCATCATGAATTCAATTTCATCATTACCAAATGAGAACAATCCCCAATTAAATACTACATCGATTTGATTAATAGGATCGGCAATTCTAAGGGCACTATGCCCAAATTGCTCATAAACTTCATCACCTACTTCGCAGGTAAGTAGATATATGTTTGCTTGGTCTGACAACTGACTGCTTGAAGCAAACGGAAATTGTAATACAATAATTATTAATAAAAGAAACCTATACATTAGTTGGCTAAATTAAACATTTTTTGTGCATTTTCTGTGGTAACTCTAGCAATGGTATCGTAATCGCAATTAAAAACAGCAGCGAGCTTATCAGCTATTAAAGGTATATAGGAACTTTGATTTCGTTTACCTCTTTTAGGTGTGGGTGCAAGATAAGGCGCATCTGTTTCTAAGACAAAATGTTTTAAATCCAAACCTGCAATAGCTTTGTCCAAACCGCTATTTTTGAAGGTAACAACTCCGCCTATCCCCATCAGAAACCCAGAATAATCAATTATTCTTTGTGCTTGCGTGGATGTCCCTGTAAAGCAATGAAAAACACCTCTCAGTCTTTCATCATTATATAGGTCAATTACTTCAAAAATCTCATCAAACGAATCTCGGGCGTGAATAACTATCGGCAAGTCAAAATCCTTTGCCCATTTAATTTGCTCCGCAAAAGCTTCCCGCTGAATACCCAGAGTAGATTTGTCCCAATAGAGGTCAATTCCAATTTCTCCTATCGCAATATAATCTTGCGTCTTAGCATCTAAATGTTTTTTGGCTACAGACAACTCGTCTTGCCAAGTATCAGGAAGGATAGAACATGGGTGCACCCCCATCATAGGATAACACACTCCGGGAAAATTTTCCGCCAGTTGATGCATTCCTGTAATGGATTCTTTATCTATATTGGGCAATAAAACCTTCTTGATATTCAAATCTAAACATCTTTGGATTTCTTGTTTTCTATCTTCATCAAACTGCGATGCGTACAAATGAGAATGTGTGTCTATGAGCATGGTAATGTATTAATTGAAAACAAAGGTAGCGTTATCTGTTTGAACTGCGGTATTTATCGGTTTTATAATTTTGTTGTGTCATAGAGTAGAGTAGAACGTTTATGCTCTTTACAGTAGCTTTATTAAAGAAGTATTCAAGTCAACAAACACCCCAACCGATAGGATTCATACCACGTTTGCTTGCATCTAACCCTACCACTATACCAATGCATGCGAAGGCAATTGCAAATTTAAAAACAATAGTATTAGTTAATATTTCAATCATTCTCCAAAGCCCCTTTAATACCAATCAACCCCTCGCTTAATGCTTCCATTTGTGCTAGGATCATAGCGGTTTGGTTTTGGTCTCCGAATCCTTTTAATTTTTGGGATTTGATATAGGTTTCTTTTATGGATTCCCAACGGGTTATTTCTTCAGGGGTAATCCAGCCTACCATTTCTTTAAACTTCAACAAATTGGACTCAGCACTAGAGGTCAACGTTTGAGATTCGTTTTCGTATGCGCTAATGAGCAAAGTCCACAGTTCTTCGTGATTCATTATCGGTAAGACTTTCTCTGCTATTTTGTTCATATTTCTATACGAACCTTGCAATCTAAAGGCGGGTTCGGTTCGGTATTGGTCTTCCATAGCTGCAGAGAGAATATACTCTTGATTTACCCTAAGAATAACATCTCTAACGACCAACAATTTCTTCAAAACAGAAACATAATCGTTGATTTCATTGGCGGTGTGATTCGATTCAAACTCCAAACCTTCTCGCTCTCCAATCTCTGCTAATTTGATTAAAGTATATAAATCTTTCTGGCTTTTACCCGATAGATTTCGCAATGTAGAGTTGGAAGTCAAACAGTTTTCTATGTAACTCATTTCAAATGCAGCTGCTGAATCTCCAATAATATCTCCTAAATTATAAATATCTGCTCTATTGGCAAGCATATCTGGAATTTGGAACTTATCACCGCTTTCCGTGTATGGATTTCCCGCCATCACTATGCTTACTTTCTTGCCTCGTAAATCATAGGTTTTAGATTTGCCCTTGTACACGCCTTCAATCTTACGTTGCGCATCGCAAAGGGAAATAAACTTTTGCAAAAACTCTGGATTACAATGCTGAATATCATCGAGATAAATCATTACATTATCTCCCATTTCAAATCCTAAATTGAGCTTTTCAATCTCTTCTCTAGCTCCTGCATTGGGTGCGTCCAATGGATCCAAAGAAGTAACTTCATGACCGATAGAGGGTCCATTAATTTTTAAGAAAATAACCCCTAACCTACTTGCTATGTATTCCATCAAAGTGGTCTTTCCATACCCTGGAGGAGATATCAACAAGAGCATTCCCATCAAATCGGTACGTTTGTTTTCTCCAGCCGCACCTATTTGCTTAGCAAGGTTGTCACCAATAATAGGCAAATACACTTTATTTATCAATTGATTTCGCACAAAAGAATTCATCACTTTTGGTTTCAATTGATTGAGTTTCAATGTTTCCTTATAGTTTTCTATAAATTCTTTTTTCAAACGTTTGAAGGATTGGAATGCAGGAACTGCTTCTTCACAAAATCGCTCCATCTTTTCTCTAAACTGATGATAATCAATAGACAACTGTTGGTCTTTAATATTTCCATGCGTACCATTAAGACCTGAAACCTCAGCTCTGAGCGAGGTGTTTATAAGATGTTTTTTGTCTAATCCTACCGTATTGAGCACCATTGCTGCTTCTTCTACAGTGACAGAAGTTTTAATTCCTTGATCATACAAATAGGCTAGAATCCAACTTTTAGTGATGATAAACTTATCCGCTGGCAACTTCAACTCTTGAATGGAGGTTTTATAAGACTTTTCTAGATTAGATTTTTTTAAGAATAACAAGAACTTCTCACATAACTCAAAGGCTTCTTTACTGATGCTAAATTTATCATTGTTTGACAATTCGTGAAACAAATAGGTAGCTATTTTGTTAGAATTAACACCTGTAAATAATTTAGTTTCCGAGACAAATGTTTCAATTTTAGTAGCAATCACAGTCAACATTTCATCAAAAACATTGGTATTGGGAAAAGCATCTAAAACTGCTCCTGCGCTTTTAATTTGGTGATCCAATTGAATTCTTTCCTCTTTTTGAATGTAGAAATTCCAAAAATATACTGCACACGCTCTATTTTTGGGAGCAAACCTAAGCACACCACCTAGATGTGCTATTTTGACTAATTCTCTAAGAATCTCCGCTGCGTCTTTGTCATGTACTCCTTTTGTATAGCCTTCTTCGTAACGAGGTGCCATAAATTGAGAAACAAAAGTATCTACATCTACCGAAGTCCAGCCATAAACATCTTCTATGGAATGAGGCTCTTGAGATTCAAAGGCTTTGAACATTTGCCAAGCTAAATATTCTGATCGATAGACTTCTGTGTTTTCTGAAATAAGGTTTTGACTCCAAACATTTCTCGTTTTTAGGAAGTCTTCATCTTCTATTTCTTCAAAAAAGTTAGTTCCTGTAATGTGAAAATACATCTCACTTCCCTTTGGAACAATTGTTAAATCTATGGTTTGATTGTTTACCGAAAATTGATGTTTCCCAAAACTAATACTATTATCCCCGTCAAACAATTCGGTCTTATCTCTAAGTTGGCGAATAGCCTCTTCTTTTGTGGATTTAGTTTTACTCTGAATATCATCTGCTTTTACAGTATCTCCTAATTGGAGCAATTCGGCAACGATAGACCTCAACTTATCCGCCATCAAGTCAGATGCCATATAACCGTTGATTTCATCAATACTTTCTAGTTGTTCCAACCTTCCTGCTATTCCTTTCAAAATTCTATTTGCAGAAGATTGCAATGCGGTAGTTCGTTTGTTTTTCTTTTCTAGCAAACTTACTTTTCGAGATTCAAAAGCATTGTACACCTCATCTCGTTTTTCAGAAATCTTTTCTAAATAAGCTTCAAACTCGCTAAACCGACCTTCTAATTCTTCTAACTGAATCATCAGTTTGGTTAGGTATTCTTCACATTTTTCTACGGTGTCCGATATATCAAGGTAATTAACCATTCCTTGGCTAATCAATCTAATCTGAGAATTAAAAACTGCTTCCCCCTCTACCAATTGAAGTTCTTTTCGTCTTCGTTTGATGGTAGCGTTTATCTGGTTAAAATTGGCGTAAATATCCGAAATATTGGTAATTATTCTACTCGTCTGCGTAGCGTCTTCTATCTTTAGGTTACTTACTATTTCTATGAGCATTTCTAACTCTCCAGATGTAGCCAATGCTTCTTTTTCTAGTTCATTTATTTCTACAACCTTTGCTAGTTTTTCAATAGATGCTTTATAACCTGCTATTTTATCTTCATAATATTGCAATGCATCATCTTTGAGCAAGAATGCGACACATTTATTGGATAAACTTTCGTTTTGTTCAACGAGGTTTTGCTCGTATTCAGCTACCAATTTTAGGTCAATGTAACGCAAATCTTTGAGAGAAATAACACGACCTCTAACCGTTCTTATTTCAGCAAGTAACTGCACAAACGAATCGATATGATCCATTTTACTTTTCTTGATATTGCTAATCAAGAGTTGGTATTCATCACTGATTAAATCTTGTTCTTTCTGTGTATTTCGCTTTATGCTGACTACTTTATCGTATTCATCTATGGCGTTTTCGGCAGAAGTTCTAATCTTACTGATGGCATCTTTAAGGTTGTGTGCATCTTCTTTATCTATCCAATAATACGAATCGATAATGTCGGTTGTCTTTTTGACAATGTCGATATAAAGATTGGCATAGGAATCTTCCTTAGAAATCAAATTGAGTACTTCATGACATTCAGCCATAGCACGTACTACTTGTTTATTTCCAATTTTATTGAGTATTGAGTCGGTTGCTGTTTGGGTTTCAAACCCATCTACCACATACGGAGTTTTCCAAATCTGAATGGCGTGGTGATTTTGCGGTTCTTCTTCCGCTTTGAAGTAGCACAATTCTCCGTTGTCAAAAAACGAATATCCATTGCAAATAGTAGGGGTATCTATTGCTTGTGCAATGAGATTATAGGCTTGCAGCACATAGGCTCCAGTTTTGGCATTATAAAACACATACGTGTAGTCTTCTCCGTTAGGCGAGGCGATGGTTTTCTGATAATGCATGGCATCCAAATCGATATCATATATTTTTGACTCTCCCGTTTGCAGATAATATCCTCGTGGGAAAATAACGCCATGATCATCGGGTAACAATACACAAGAATTTTCGATAGCATCGATTCGAAGTGCTTGCTGAATTTTATTGTTAAAGATTATATACCTGTACTTTTCTTCTTTATATGGTTTTATCTTTAGAAACACCAAATTTCCCACCAATGCATAAAAAACATCTGCATCATCTAGCGTTTGGTTAGCTTGATCTACGGGTTCTGAATAGATTCCTTTACCAACATCGGTATTGTCTTCTATTTTTATGGTCAAATCTCCACCAACAGTTTCTACAAAAATAATATCGTCAATAGATATATGTGGATGCAAACCATCTCGATACATTTCTCTCGTGGTACGTTTCCATTCAAATTGATATTGATCTGGATTTTTAACCTCATGTTCGCTTCGGTTATCTACATAGGTAATATCTGCATCGTTAACTTGCCATTTAAAGGTTTTGATATCCGTTTCACGTTGTCCTATTTGAAATACCATATATAGAAATGGTCCTATATTGATAAATCGAGAAAACTGAGTATGCTTATAGTACTTATACAGCTCCTCAAAATCGGCAATAAATTTTTCGTCATTGATCAAGGTCGCTTCTACTTTGGTAAAACTATGATCTTGATATGAAAAGACACTAAATACATCGCTCAGATGTGTGGTTGTACGCAACCCTATATGCACGTTGTACCCAAATATAAACTGCGTCCCCAAAGCAATCATATCTCTCGGAATGCATTTATTTTCAGTAGTTATTCGTTCGGTAGCGACAAGCTCCGTTTCTATAGCACCAAAAATTTCTTTTCGTGAGGTGTTGAGCAAAGAAATTTTGTTGCGAAGAGCATTTCCATGTTTTTCAAGCCTACTTCGAATAATCTCGTAAGTACCTTGCTCTAAACCTTCGTTTTGGCTGGTTATTTCATCGTTTTGATCAGACATTTATTGATTCTCCTTAGGTTAAAAAATAGTACTCGAACGGGCATTAACCGGTACAATTACCTTTACTTCTTTATACCTAGACTTTCAGGAGTTAAGTCGCCTATTCCAGCAGATTTGACAGCATTTAGGATAGTGCTCAACACTCCTTGTGTTTGTGAGTCGTCATTTTCTTTCATCATATTGAAAATCAATGCTGTGATAGAGAGGTTTTTCAGGTCGTTTGAGCTTACGCCAAATTTATGAATCAATGAACCTATTTTTTCATTTAACGAGTCGCCTTCGATAGTTTCTAAAAACTCACCTTTCACTTCTGTCAAAGTACTGCTATTGTTCATCAATCTATCTACGGTCTTGCCTTTAGTTATGGCGTTGGTAATCTTATCGAAGAATACGGTTTCTCCACCTACGATATCAATACGAGCCGACTCTAATGCCGCAGATATTACTTCTGCCTGTGCACCTGCTATATCTTTCTGGATACTAATTTCTGCCAATTCTATTTCTTTATCTTTTGCTAATTTCAGTTTAAACTCTTCGTGATCTTTACCTACCCCATCTAATTTTTTCATTGCTTCAGCTTTTTCTGTAATACCTTTTGCTTCTACAATATATTTTTCTCTACTAACTGTTGCTTCAGCTAAACCTTTCTTCTGATCAGCTAGGGCATTGAGTTCGGTTACGTTGGCTTGTGCTTTTCCTAATTCAATATTAGATTTTGCTTGCGCAAAGGATTTTGCTTCAATTCCTTTTGCCTCTGCTAATGCTTCTGCTTCAATTACACTTGCTTCTGCATCTCCTTGTTTTTCTCTTGCTACTGCCTTTGCCTCTAACACTTGTGCTTCTGCTATACCTTTTGATGCTTCACGTGCGGCATCTGCCTCTGCCAAGGACTTGATTGCTTCTGCTCGTTGAACAGCCGATTCTTGTTCAGCTTTTGCATTGATAATCATTTCGGCAGCTTTGAAATCTGCTGCTTGTTTGGCTGCTTCTGCAGATTTTATTTGTTGCACCAAATTTGCTTCTGCTAATTCTTCGGCTTTGGTGATTGCTACAAGTTTTTCTCTATCAGCTAATGCCTTTGCTTTAGTGTCTTTGATGTTTTCTTCTTCATCTACAACTGTTTTCTCTATAGCCACGCGTTCTCTGATGACTTCTTGAATATTTTTATTTTCAATCTCTATGGATTTCTCTTTTTCGATCTGTGCCAATGTTACTATTCGTTCTCTCTCTGTAACTTCAAGCATTCTATCCTTCTCAACTTTCTCTGTTTCTATAGCTTCTGTACGTTCTTTATTTTTCTGAGCAACGATAATTTCTCTTAGTTTGTTTTGCTCTGCAATTTGCACTTCTTCCTCGGTCAAGATTCTTGCTTTTTCTGATTTTAGAAGTTCTTCGGAATTAACTTTTTCTATTTCTGCTCGTTCTCTTGCAGCAACATTTGCTATTTCTCGTTGTTGTTTTTCTTCTGTTTCTCTTAGTTGTCTATCCAATTCAAGAATAGCTTCTCTTGCTTCTACATTTTGTTTTTTAATTACCTTTTCTTTATCTCTTTCTATCAGGTTAGATGCCATTTTTTCACGAGCAGTTATTTCTATAATCTTTTTGATACCCTCTGCATCAAGAATGTTATGTTCATCCATTGCGGTAAGTGGCGTTTGCTCAAGATGGTCTATAGCAGCATCATCTAAGATAAACCCATTGATATCAGTACCTATAACATTAATAATCTCTTGTCTAAAGTCATCACGTTTGTTATATAAATCTACAAAATCAAAATGTTTACCAACGGTTTTTAGTGCTTCAGAAAATTTTGAATCAAACAAATCGTTTAAGGCCTTCAAGCTTGATGCTCTAGCGCAACCGACAGCTTGAGCAACTTGTATAACGTCTTCGTTGGTTTTATTGACACGCACAAAAAAAGCAACCTTTATGTCTGCCCTCATATTGTCTTTACAAACCAAGCCATCTTTACCATGTCTTTCAATGAGTATCGTTTTTAAGGAGATATCCATGATTTCCAACTTATGCAAAACTGGTATAACCAAAATCCCATTAAATGAGACTTTAGTTCCCCCAAGCCCCGTTCTAACCAACGCTTGTCCTTGCGATGCTTTCTTGTACCATTTTGCTACCATTGCAACAATCCCCACTACAACCACTACTATAATGACTGCTATCACTATTCCCATATTTGCTATTAATTCACCCATAATTTTTATTTTTTTATTTACACCTCGTAAGGTTCTACTATATATGTATTTGTTTCTTCTATATACTCCGTAATCAACACTTGTTGTCCTTTTTGAACTTCTCCTTTATCTGTTTTAATGTTTAACCGGTAAACCTCTCCATTGTCCAATATATCCACTTGACCTTTTCTATCCAATGACGCTTTAATAATTACTTTACCAAAAGTGCCTACTAAGGATTGTTTTGTTTTTCCTTTATCATCTAACTTTTCGAACAATTTAACAAAAGGCTGCGTAATCGGTTTAGCAATAAAAAGAGCCAAAAACATCAAAGGAATCAGGGTTAGTAGTCCAAAGAAAAAAGAAGTAATCTCAAACATATTATTAACCGACACGGTCATTACCCAAAGTGGCATAGACCAAAAGGTAACAAACACCATTAGCGGTAGTTTGGAGATATTAAAAAACCTAAGAACATAATTCAACCAACTTACTTCAACCCCAGTAGCATCAATATCTGTATCAATATCTGCATCAACGTCAACGTCTATATCAAAATCGAATGAACTAACATCTAACGCACCTAATATGACTAACAGCCAATACGCAACTACAAACAATAGAATAAAAGTAGGGATAATGTTGGCAGCAGAAAAAGCCAAATGATATAATTCTAACATTAAAGGTGTTTAATTTTGTTTAACCCAACTTGACTTTAAAAAATCCAAACTTCCTTTATACAGGGTG
>CAMZLL010000132.1 GCA_947311505.1 uncultured Cryomorphaceae bacterium | reverse complement strand
TGTTTTATCTTCCTAGTTAAAAAGGCATATAGCATTGATGAAATCGAAAATATTCCAGAAAAAGAAAGTCTTATTTATACTTTGATTCAGTTCTAAAAAGCCATAAAAGGACGATTCTTGTAAGAACTGAATCAAAGTATAAATAAGACTTTCTTTTTCTGGAATATTTTCGATTTCATCAATGCTATATGCCTTTTTAACTAGGAAGATAAAACAATCTACAGGATTATTCTTAGGCACTTTATTGGTTTGAAATTTAAATTCCTCATAAACATTATTTGTTTTATAATCAACAACATCTAAAACTACCTCGATAAAAGAAACAACAGATTCATAGCCCGTTAAATCTTGATACTTAGAGTGTAGTTGATGTAAGAGTGTAGTGTCTCCGTAACTCATTAATTCATCAAACAAGAATAGAACTTCTATAGGTTTCAATTTTTTATTCAGTAGTGTATTTAACCCCAATTGATAATCATTCTCTCGATTTTCAATTAAAAACTCACCTAAGGTAGTAAAGAGAGGGTCAATTACGAAGTTAAAATCCTCAATAGATAGATTGGCTTGCTCTAAAACTGTTTTTAGATAATTTTCCTTTTCTATTCTATCCTCTTCTAAATCAATTTGCTTAATAGCTCTATACATTATGAATGTCGTTATTGTTGAACTACCTTCCGTTATTTCATCTTCATCTTCATCTTCATCTTCATCTTCATCTTCAAAATTAGTCATGTATTCAAAATTACCTTCACCAACTGTTTTCAATAATGTTCTATAATCCTTATTAAACTTAATAGGGTCAGATTCTACCAAAAATGGTTTTCCATTTTCATTGCCACAATGAATCTCAATATCTTCAATTTTCCCTTCTTCGTCATCTTCTAAAATGTATTCAGAAATTCGAAAATCCTCATGAGGCTCAAAGCCATTTTCTTCTGCAAAAGCAATAGATTCAAAAATAATATTATGCGCCAGTTGATAAGAACATTCGACTAATTCTTGTTTTTCTATATAAGCAAAAGCCTCCACTTTAGTATCGTTGAATTTCCAAAAAGTATCTTTCACACCTTTACAATATAAATCTACTAGATACACACCGTGAGTAATATTACCTGATTGATGTTGTCTATGAACTATTATAAGTGCTATACCCGACTCTTTCCAATTTTCTGTAATATAGCACCCCGATATCTTTAGAGATCTTGCTTTGCTAACAATATATTTTTTAGGGGATAGATTTTGAGTTTTTTTCTTTGCCATAATTTATATTTTTACTCCCAGCACGCAAATATCATCTACTTGTGCATTGGTACTTTTCCATTCGATAAGAGTGTTGTGCAATGCTGACTTTTGCTTTTCAGCAGGAAGTAAGCTATTGGCAATAAGCAATTTTTTAAAGGGTTTGTACATAAATTTCTTTCCTTTAACACCCCCAAACTGATCTGCATAACCATCGGTAAAGAGGTATAACACATCTCCGTCTAAGAGATCTATATCTTGACAGCTAAATGGCGACATTGAAACGTGTAATCCAACGGGTTGTTTATCTCCCTTGAATTCTATCAGTGCCCATTCGTCAACTATTACGGTGCTTTTATGAGCTCTTTGCTCGGGTGTAAGTTTATTTTCAGCTCGGACGATCCATAGCGGGTTATTGGCTCCAGAGAATTTCAATTTTTTATTCTTTTTATCTATTCTACATAGCGAGATATCCATTCCGTCTTTAACATCTTGATCGCTATTTGAAAATGTGTCTATGATTATTTCTCGGGCGTTATTTAGTACGTTTTCTGGAGATATTTTGCTAAACTCAAACAAGGATCTATTCAATGCGTTGTTGCAAACCACACTAACCATTGCGCCAGGTACTCCGTGACCGGTACAATCTGCTGCTGCTATAAATTCATACCCGTTATAATGTTCAAACCAAAAGAAATCTCCACTAACCACGTCTTTGGGCTGAAAATAAATCAAGATGGAAGGCAAATGTTTTTGGATTTCTTCTACTGAGGGCAGGATTGCTTTTTGTAGTCGCTTGGCGTAATTGATACTATCTTGAATCTCGTTGTGTGTAGCTTCGATAAGCTTGTTTTTTTGTTCCAGCTCTAATGTTCGCTCTTTTACCTTGTCTTCTAGTGTTTCTCTTGACTCTTTTAATTCTTCGACCATTTGGTTGAAATGGTCACTTAGTTCTGTCACTTCATTGTTCCCGATTAAAGGTACTTTTATATCTAAGTTTCCTTTGTGTATTTCATCTACTTTTTGGAGCAACACAGAAATAGGTTTAGAGAGGATGCGGGCTCTCCAAAAGATGATTAAGAATATCGGTATGACGAATATAATTATCAGCCAACCATATTGCACAAAGGCACGTTTGATATTTTCAACTTCTTTTTGATTGTTATATTTTACCCGAACGACATAGCCTTGGTTGATGTCCAATAAAATAAACATAGTGGAATATATGACTCCATTTAATTCGTGTTCGATTGTACGTACCATTCCACTGTCTCTAACTGATGTAGCATGAAACAATTCGTCTTCTACCATGTCATGACCTTGGTAAGTTACAAAGTTATCTTTACCAAAATACAATGACAAGGTATCTATATCATCATATTTTACTGGGATTGAGTCTAGCTTTTCGGTAAATAATTGAACGAGATTTTTGGAATGCATATCGTATAATCCGAGCTCTACGATGTATAATTTATCTTTGGTAGAATGGTAGGTGTATTTTTTTGGCAGCTTGGTGGACATTTCCATAGAAATGCGATCTTCCATAAAGTTACCAGACTCCCATACTTTGGAAAAATGTGTTTTAAAACTTGGGCTGATCCCGTAAAAATCCAGTCCTAAATCTCGTTTATAGGTTGTATTGACAATAACTCCATTGGTGTCGATGATGTATATATCAACGGCTGGAGACATCTTTAGGCTTTTCTTGATGCTATCCAAATTAGCTACTTCTATAAATTGGGTATTCAAGAAAATATGATTGACCAACGTATCGCTGTGCTTTTTGGCTATAACACTCATGTCTTGTTCAAACTCCAAGATAGTTTGATCAAAGAAGTCAATAAACTCTCGAATCTCTATTTTTAATTGAGATATGTGACGCTCTCTGTTTTCAATAATTCTATTTTCCTCTGATTTAAAATTATAAATCCCTATTCCTGTTATGATAACAATAACGGGAGTTAGTAACGTTAACACGAGCTGTTTGAATATTGAATTTCTTTTTTTCAAATTTAAGTTGGTTTTTATCAAT
>CAMZLL010000131.1 GCA_947311505.1 uncultured Cryomorphaceae bacterium | reverse complement strand
TGTGTTTTAATTTTGCATTGATTTCATACAATAATGGTGCTCAAAATTACAATTCTTTTCTAGAATACAATTTCGCATCTCAAACTAGTTGGTAGAATAGCTGAATTTAAGTTACCTTTTCCTTTATTTTTTATCAAATACTCAGCAACACCACCTGCAAATGCGCCTTTACTTCCTCCGCCAGATATTACTAATGCATTCATTTTTTTTTGATTTAATAACGGTAAAGGTAACTTAAATTCAGCTATTCTACCAACTAGTTTGAGATGCGAAATTGTATTCTAGAAAAGAATTGTAATTTTGAGCACCATTATTGTATGAAATCAATGCAAAATTAAAACACAATGACACGAATACTAATACTTATTGTTACGTTAGCAGCTTTTCAAAGTTGTGAGATTTTACAACAGGGAACTGCAACTAACCCCACACCAACAAAAGCAAAAATAAACAAACCCACCAAAGTAAAGGAAACTATAAACAATCATGTCTATAGTGTTTTTCAAGACAAAGGAAGTCTTACCGGCTATCAATTTGGAGAACTTTATTTTTTCAAGCCACAAGAGATTAAGGATTTGGATAAACTGATAGAAGAAAAAAATAATTTACCAAATCTTGTAGGCGACTACAATGAAGAGCTTGATGAAAAATTAGAAATACAAGAAAAGAAAATAGCAAAACAAAAAAAGAAGTTAAAAGACGAGAACATTTTTCCCTGGTACGAACAAAGATGGATTTTCGCTGTTACCTTTTTAAATGATAGTACCCAATTGTATGAATACAACTTTGAAGTTTATCCGAACTACAAAATCAAAGACGTGAAAGAGCAAATGTCTGTACATTTATCAAAATCTGAACTAAGCACTTTTGAATACTTCATCAATCAAAACCCATTGTTTGAGTCTGACACAGATTACAGATGGGCAAATGAAATGAATGCCAAAATGTACGATCAATTATTTGCAGCTTTAGAAGCTGAAAAAGATCATAAATCAGAATTATTAAAAACGATATTAAACATGGTAACTTACATTCAAAAGAAGAACTCTTTTGACGAAAATAATTACACTAAAGAGTTTGTAATAAAATGGGAAAAAGAGAACCTAAAAAACTATGAAGATATCATTTCCTTAAAGCGTACACCCCTCCAACAAATAACAACTAATATTGACGATATAGATGTGCTAACAGGCTACCAAATCAAACATAGCTTTGTAAGGAGTGGCAGTAGCGATGTTAAAGTCTTAATATTTAACTTTGATCTTAACTTTGTATTATTAAACGCTATAGAAACTAACAAAAATGACGCTAATGAATAAACTACTTACTGTAATAGTATTTGTGCTTACCTCTTTTAATCTCAATGCTCAAACCGAAGGAGAGCTTATTGATTTCGCAGCTAGAATTTGTACAACGGATAGCGTATCAATCACGCTTGGATATAATGTAGAGGATGACTCCTTGAAACGATTTGATTTCATCACACCCAACTTAGCTCCAATAACCAACTCTGTATTTGAATATGACGACTTTATACTGGATGTCAACCTCAATAGTTCGATGCTCTTCAATGGTACGCCCTACGGAAAACTATACATCATAAATTTCTCAAAAAAAGAAGCACAAGTACTTGTTTTACTCTCTGGAGTAGGTGACCGTGTAAAAAACAAACAATGGAACTATGCCGTGTACTCATTTCTCAAACAAAAGAAAGGACGCTGGTATTTAGACAAGGTAAATTACAAATATGGCGAAGTAGCTACCAATTTACTAGAAAAACAGTAGCTTTCATTCCTCTTCTGTTTCATCTTTCGTAAAAGAAGTAGGCAATAGATTAATATCATATTTGCTTGCTATTTTAATCAAAAAAGGCAACAATAAAGAAGAGCCGGGAATCATGAAAAATGGAATTCCAATACCTACCATTTTAAGTAAGTCATAAACCTGTGTACGTAGCTCCATTTCTTCCTCTTTGGATACTTTTCCACTTTTAACAAACTTATACAATATCTTAGATGCTTCAGCAGTTTCTTTGGCTTCCGTACCTAAGTTCTTTGAAAATACACGCAAAGCTTTAGATGCTTTTTCTTTATTCTCTTTAAGTAATTTAGCAAATGCCCTACCCTCTCCATGATTCAATTCTTTCAAATCTTCATCATGAATCCTCTTTGTTTCGCTATAAAAATCTTTATGAAAGTGTTCGTTCATCAGGACAAAGGTAATCAATCCAATTTAATGTTATACTTCTAATTTAAAACGCATTTCAAAATTAATTTGACATCAGTACTACTGAAACACAAACTGAAACGCACCATCTTTGGCTAAATCATGAACTGCAATTCCATATTGATGTGCATAATCTATATATTCTTTTCTCGCCCAAGAAGACACCGACCTCCCTATAATCAGATGCTTGCAATTAAGCTCTCTCGGCACAAAAGAAGATTCTGTATAAAAGAAATCTAAGCTATTGACCTTCTGTATGGAATCGGTTGAAGCTGCATAATAAAAAGATTGATTACTAAAACGAAATACATTTCCATCGTAAAGTAGTATCCCCTCGACTATCTCATTATTTAAACTAATAGTATCTGGATCAATCAAATCAAGACTTCCCCAGTAATGCTCAACATTAAACAACATTGTGCTTTTATTTTCCCACAGACTGCTTTGTGCATAAAATAAATGCTGCTTACCGTGTATAAAGTTAAAATTAGGCTCATCTTTTATATCGTAAATGACCAATTCTCTATGTTTGGTTAAGTCCAAATCTTCATAAATATCAATTACAAAAAGCCCCACGATAAGAGCTATTGCAAAATTAAAATACTTCAACTTTTTAAATTCAATTCCTGAAACAAATAATAGCAACACGATATATAAGAACCAACATTCTATTATAGAAATACTAACACCTTCGATTAGCGAATAAGGTAAAACATCTATCTGTGTAACTACCCAATTCATAACAAAAACAATACTAGAAAGCACCTTCCCAACCAATATTGAAACGACATGAAAAGGAGCGCTAACAAATAAAAGTATGCCGATAAACATAATAGCAAATGCTCCGGGAATAACCACTAAATTAGAAATAAAAAAGTAAGTCGGAAATTGATGAAAATATAACAGCCCAAGTGGAAAAGTAGTCAATTGAGCTGCTAATGAAACGGACGTTATTTGCCAGACATAATCTAACGATTTATACCTCACATAAACCAGTTTATAAATTTTCGGTTGAAAATAAACAATTCCTAAAACAGCAAGGTAACTCAATTGAAACCCCACTTCCATAATCAAATAAGGGTCGATACAGAGCAGTACAAATGCAGAAGATGCAAGCGTGTTATAAATAACCGCTTTTCGATTAAAAACACCACCTACTGCCACAAAAGAAAACATGGTGGCAGCACGCACCACAGAGGGGCTTAAACCGGTAATCAATGCATAAAACCACAAAACGATAAGTATAATGACAACCTTCAAGTATTTCATCCTATGTAATTTATCCATAAATTTTAGTAGTGTATCTACCACTAGAAAGATAATCCCTACATGTAATCCAGATACAGCCAAAACATGCGTAGCTCCTGCGCTTGAATAGGAATGCTTCAGATCAGGATCTAAATCATCTTTATATCCCAATACTAAAGCAGAAGCTACTGCCATTTCATTTCCAGACAACCCATTTTCTTTTAGAATTGAAAGCAACTTATCTCTTACCTTAGATGCAAAACTGATCAATGTAACGTTTCCTGTTACCAGTGGTCGCCAATTATTTTCTGCCACAAATGTCTGTTCGTAAATTTGATTGAACCTTAGGTAGTTTTTATAATTGAATTGACCAGGATTTTTTATTCCTTTTATTGATTTAAACTCACACGAAATCTGCAAAACGTCCCCTTGCAAAATATTTAGTGCATCAGAATTCTTTTTAAAATAAAACAAAGACAATCCTGAAGATGCAAAAATGGTATCGTCATTTACAACCTGCTGCACCTCTCCTACAATCTGTATAGAGTTTGGTTTATTTTTGGGAACTTCTACTACTGATATTATATATTGACTACCGGCATCTGAAAACTTAGAAAAGTGATTGGCTTTAAAATTGGAAGTATGCAAAACGATTAATGAGACTCCCGCTAACATCAAGACTACATTTAATATTCCACCAAAAACAAGCTCTTTTAAGTAGGTTATTTTTTTCTTTGACACGAAATACATTACCACTAATACAAGCAATGCTATCCCAAAATAAGAAACCCAAACTAAGGATTGAAAGTGGAGATATATTGCCCCTAGTACACCCACTAAAAGCGGTATAATAAGTCGTATCAAGGGTGTATTCTTCCAGTTAATCAATGGTCTGAAATTGAAATCAATAATGTGGAAAGATAACAAAAAAAATCCCGTTTGTAATGATACAAACGGGATTTTAGCAATTTTAAACTCTGTAAGTTTTTACACTTCTTCGAAATCTACATCAGTTACTTCCTCATCAGAACCGCCATCTGCTCCACCTGCATTAGCATTTGGATCTTGTTGCGCTCCTTCAGTTCCATTTTGTCCGTACATTTCAGCACTTGCAGCCTGGAAGGCAGTATTCAATTTCTCCATAGCAGTTTCTATCGCTGGAATATCTTTTGCTTCGTGAGCTGTTTTTAACTCTGCTAAAGACGCTTCAATTGGTTGTTTTTTCTCATCTGGTATTTTATCTCCAGAATCCTTCAATTGTTTTTCTACTTGAAAAATCAAAGAATCTGCTTCATTTAATTTGTCAATTTCTGCTTTCTTTTTCTCATCCGCCTCGGCATTTGCTTCTGCCTCCGCTTTCATTTTTTCTATTTCAGCGTCACTCAACCCTGAAGATGCCTCAATTTTAATGTTCTGCTCTTTTCCTGTAGCTTTATCAACGGCTTTCACATTGATAATACCATTAGCATCAATATCGAAAGTAACTTCAATTTGAGGAACACCTCTCTGAGCAGGAGGAATACCATCTAACAAGAAGTTACCAATTGTTCTATTATCCGTAGCCATTGGACGCTCACCTTGCAATACGTGAATGTTTACAGATGGTTGGTTATCGGCAGCTGTAGAGAATGTTTGTGATTTTTGAGTTGGTATCGTTGTATTTGCATCTATTAATTTTGTCATTACACCTCCCATAGTTTCTATACCTAAAGACAATGGTGTAACATCTAATAACAATACATCTTTCACTTCTCCAGTCAACACTCCTCCTTGAATAGCAGCTCCTAAAGAAACAACCTCATCTGGATTAACTCCTTTTGACGGTGCTTTTCCAAAATATTTCTCAACAGCCTCTTGGATTGCTGGTATTCTAGTAGAGCCACCCACCAAGATTATCTCATCGATATCGCTATTTGAAAGACCTGCGTTTTTCATTGCAGATTTACAAGGCGCTATTGTTCTTTTAATTAAATCATCAATTAAAGATTCAAATTTTGCTCTAGATAATGTAACTACCAAGTGTTTTGGCACACCATCTACTGGCATTATGTAAGGTAAGTTAATTTCTGTAGAAGTCGTGCTCGAAAGTTCAATCTTCGCTTTTTCAGCAGCTTCTTTCAATCTTTGGAGCGCCATTGGATCTTTTCTCAAATCCAGTCCTTCGTTCTTTTTAAACTCATCCGCTAACCAATCGATTATTTTTTCATCTACATTATCTCCACCCAAGTGCGTATCTCCATCAGTAGCTAGTACTTCAAAAACACCGTCTCCTAATTCTAAGATAGAAACATCATGTGTACCTCCACCAAAATCAAATACTACGATTTTCATGTCTTTTCCTGCTTTATCCATTCCATAAGCAAGAGCCGCAGCAGTAGGTTCGTTTATAATTCTTTTTACATCTAACCCTGCAATCTCTCCGGCTTCTTTTGTAGCTTGACGTTGCGAATCATTAAAGTATGCTGGAACTGTAATAACAGCCTCAGTAACATCGTGCCCTAAATAATCTTCTGCAGTTTTCTTCATTTTTTGAAGAATCATTGCTGAGATTTCTTGTGGCGTGTATTTACGATCTCCAATTTCTACTTTTGGAACACCTCCTCCATTAACTACCTTATATGGTACACGAGTAATTTCTTTAGAAACTTCTCCAAATGTATTCCCCATAAATCTTTTTATAGAGTACACAGTGTTAGTAGGATTAGTAATTGCCTGTCTTTTTGCAGGATCTCCAATTGTACGTTCTCCGTCTTTCGTAAAACCTACTACAGACGGTGTTGTTCTTTTTCCTTCGTTGTTAGGAATTACAACTGGTTCGTTTCCTTCCATAACAGAAACACATGAGTTGGTTGTTCCTAAATCTATTCCGATTATTTTTCCCATATTTATTTTAATTTAGTCTTATTTGATATTATCTCTTAATCTGGTTATTTTAATTATTTACATTTTCTCTTTAGTCAATCTTTGTGCCACTGAAAATTTACTGACACCGACTTAAAAAATGTCAGATTTAAGTGCAAAACCAATCCTTTTAGACTGACAAAATTGCAAAACCGAACAAAAAAGTAATCTTTTTCTAAAAAAAGCAACCCTATTAATAATCCTCGTCTACTAGATTATACAATCTAGAAATAAATTATGAAAATTATGAAAAAAACAATACTCTTCTTTCTTGCGCTAGGTGCGCTAACGATTAACGGACAACAATGCTTTGATTACACGCAATATGGGACAACCCAACTACAAGTAATGATTGATACCACTCCGGCAGGAAACACTGTAGTACAACAAGGCGACATAGCTTTAGTACGACTAGATTCCACAGCTATGATAAGTGGAATTACAAGTAATGAAATGATCTACTATGGTTTCCCTGGTTTAGGTTTTGACATATCCACTTTTTCGTCTCCTTGCAAAAAAATAACGATAACCGGAGCACTCTTCGGGCTTTTTGTAGATGGGGACAGTATCAATAACCCCTTAGGAGGCGGAGCAGAATTTGCTGTTAATGGAAGCAACTACATTGTACATAGAGACACTTCGTACAACTATACAATAGAGGGAGATTTTAACACGTTTCACTTTTCCTCTACAAACAGTATTGAAAGCTTATGTTTAGAAGCATGCGAACCCACAACAAACTGCTTTGACTTTACGAGATATTCTGCCACTCAATTATCACAATTGGTTTGGACTACTCCTGTGGATAACACAATTGTACAGCAAGGAGATATCGCTTTGATTAGAATAGATTCTTCCGTTACTAATATAGACATTATCGATACCATTAATAATGGAATGGGCTATTTTGGTTTTCCAGGATTGGCTTTTGATGTATCCTCTTTTCCTTCAAGTTGTAAAAAGGTTTCTTTTGGAGGGTCAGCATACGGTCTTATCGTTGACAATGATTCTATAACCACTTATCCGTTTGCTAATGCAAACTTTACTGCTACATATGACACAACTGGGCTATACACTTTAGAAGGAGATTTTGATGTTTTTCATTTTTACTCCACAAACGTCATCAATAATTTATGTATAGAGGCTTGTGATTCTACCACAGGAATTGTTAATCACAAAAACGTCTCTATCTCTATTTATCCAAACCCAGTTACAGACATACTCACTATTAACACACCTTATCAAGAATACACATCGCTATATATAATAGGTATGGACGGCAGAATAGTAAGACAAGAAAATAGTACAAACAGTATTGATGTAACTGACCTTGCAAATGGTGTTTACGAATTAATGTTAACCAATAACAGCGGCAGTGTAAATCATGTTACTTTTGTAAAAAAGTAAGTAACTCTTATTATTAATTCAAAAAAAGAATTACATTTGCATTAATCAAGGACATAAAACACGTTTAAGAGGGGACTAATGTCCCCTCTTTTTGTACCAAAATAGTCTTAGAAATGTTAGACAAAAAAGAAATAACCGCATTAGCGCAAGAACGAATTGACGAGATTGACAATGATGTATTCATTGTGGACTTAACAATATCAGCTAGCAACCATATCTCGATAGAAATAGACAGAATGGAAGGAGGCGTTTCGATTCAAGAATGCATTAGAGTAAGCAGAAACGTAGAGCACAACTTAGATCGTGAGGTTGAAGATTTTTCTTTGCAAGTATCGTCTGCGGGATTTGGGTCTCCATTTAAAGTGTCAAAACAATTCATTAAGAATATTGGTACATTAGTAAAAGTAATAATGACACATGGTAGTCACGAAGGCATATTGAAATCTTTTGTAGAAGGGGATCATATTATTATTGAAACTGAAACAAAAGAAAAAATAGAAGGTAAAAAGAAAAAAGAAACGGTAAAGCGAGAGCATATCCTTTCTTTTGATGATATAAAAGAAGTAAAACGAGTGATCACATTCAAAAAATAAAACACAGATGAATGCAATTGAACTTATAGAATCCTTTTCGGAATTCAAAGACACAAAAAACATCGATAGAGTAACCATGATGAGAATCTTGGAAGATGTATTTAGAGCAACATTAAATAAAAAATATGGTACTGACGAGCATGTTGATATCATAATCAACCCTGATAAAGGAGATTTAGAAATATGGATTAATCGTGAAATCGTGGCTGACGATTTATTAGAAGATCCAGGTACTGAAATTTCATTAACAGATGCATTGAAGATTGAACCAGATTTTGAAATAGGCGAAGAAGTATCTGAAGAGCTCAAAATGAAAGATTTCGGAAGAAGAAATATATTAGCACTTCGTCAGAATCTTGCTGCTAAACTAATGGAGTTAGAAAAAGAGCACATCGTATCTTTATATAAAGATAGAATGGGGGAAATCGTAACCGGAGAAGTTTATCAAATTTGGAAAAGAGAGATTCTTATTTTAGATGATGATGATAACGAGTTGATATTACCTAAATCTGAGCAAATCCCATCTGATTATTTCAAAAAAGGAGAATCAGTACGAGCGGTTGTATCTGATGTTATTGTCAAAAACGGTTCACCAGTGATTGTTTTATCAAGAACCAATCCTGCATTTTTAGAACGCTTGTTTGAATTAGAAGTCCCAGAAGTTTTTGACGGATTGATTACCATTAAGAAGATAGTTAGAGAGCCTGGAGAGCGAGCAAAAGTAGCTGTAGAATCTTACGATGACAGAATAGATCCTGTAGGAGCTTGTGTTGGAATGAAGGGAGCAAGGATACACGGTATCGTAAGAGAATTAAAGAACGAAAATATTGACGTTATCAATTACACATCTAATTCTCAACTATTAATAGCAAGAGCATTGAGTCCTGCAAAGGTTGTTTCTATGGAAATACATGAAGACGAAAGTAGGGTTGATGTGTACTTAAAACCAGATCAAGTTTCTTTAGCTATAGGTAGAGGAGGGCACAACATTAAGCTTGCCTCTAAACTTTGTGGTTACGAAATAGATGTATATAGAGAAGGAGCAGAAGATATTGATGATGTAGATTTGGATGAATTTACTGATGAGATGGACGCTTGGATCATTGATGAATTAAAAGCTGTAGGTTGTGACACCGCAAAATCAGTTTTGGATCTTACACCTGAAGAACTAGTCAAAAGAACTGATTTAGAAGAAGAAACAATCAAAGAAATATTCAGTATATTAAAGGCTGAATTTGAATAGATTTTAAATTTTCGCAGGATATTTGCCTTTTAAGTATCCTGTGAATATTAGTACTATTTGAAAACAAACAGTACGAAAAGAAACGGATATTTACAATGATTGGTAGATATCTTTTTGAAAAGGCAAACGATAAGACGTAATGAATTCGTATTATTGCATAATTATAAAGCACAGTTGATGTCGAAAGTAAGAAGATTAAGTAAAATAGCTAGAGAGTTTAATGTTGGAAAGGATCACATTGTAGAGTTCTTGCAGTCTAAAGGGCAAGACGTTGGGAGTAGTCCAAACACCAAGATTAGCGAAGATTTGTATGAGCTTATAGAAGCTGAATACGCTTCTGAAAAATCAGTAAGAGAAAAAGTTGAAGAGATTCGAATCGAAAAAATCGAAGCTAAAAATAAAAAAATCGCAGACGCTGAGGAAAAACTGGCTGAAGAAGAAACTTTAGCTAAAGAAGAAGTTGTTGTTGAGGCTGTCATTGAGGAGTCAACGGTGAAGGAAGAAACTCCTGATGCGCCAGAGGAACAAGAAGTAACAAAATCTCTTGTAACCCCTAAAGCAGTAGAAATAGAAAAGATAGAACAATCTGAATCTTCATTAAGTGGTAATAAAAATACACCTTCGATTATTGGAAAAATTAAACTTCCAGTAGACAAAAGAAAAGCTGCTGCTAAAGCTAAAAAAGAAGAAAAAGAAAAAGCAAGGTTAGCTGAAATAGCAAAGAAAAAAGCAAAAGCAGAAAAAGCTGCCACAAAGAAAACTAAAGAAACTCCTAAAAAAGAAGAGGTAAAAGAAGTAGAAAAGCCTAAAGTAGTAGAGAAAGTTGAAATTGAAACAATCAAGGCAACAGCTGAAAAACTTTCTGGAGTAACAGTTCTTAGGACAATTAAATTGCCTGTTGATAAAGCTAAAGAGAAGAGGGAGAAAGAAAAGAAAGAGAAAGCAGAACGTAAAAAGCGTAAAAGAATTAAAAAGGTTAACATTGAGAAAGCAGGTAAAAAAGCGACTCAAGAACACCGAAAATCTAAAGGAAAAGCTAAGAGAACTCCTAAAGCGGAGATTACACCTGAAGAAACTAAAAAACAAATTCAAGAAACGCTTGCTAGACTTAGTAACAAAGGTAAAAAATCTAGCAGTGTTAAAAATAGAAAAGATAAACGTAGAGCCAGACAAGCCGAGAGAGAAGAGGAAGAATTACAAGCAGAAATAGAAAAAGGAACATTAAAACTTACAGAATTTGTAAGTGTTTCTGAGCTCGCTACAATGATGGACAAAACTCCTACCGACATTATAGGTACATTAATGTCAATTGGTATTTTTGCTTCTATTAACCAAAGGTTAGATGCAGAAACGCTCACAATGGTTGCAGAAGAATACGGTTTTGAAGTTGAATTTGTAGGTGCAGAAGTAGCAGAGTCTATAGAGGTCGAAGAAGATAAGCCAGAAGATTTAATTCACAGAGCCCCAATCGTAACGGTAATGGGTCACGTGGATCATGGTAAGACATCTTTACTTGATTTTATTAGAAAAACTGAAGTAACAGAAGGGGAAGCTGGTGGCATTACACAACACATTGGTGCATATAGTGTAACTGGAGAGAGTGGACGAAAAATAACGTTCTTAGATACACCAGGTCACGAAGCGTTTACCGCAATGAGAGCAAGGGGCGCACAAGTTACAGATATTGCTATTATAATCATAGCTTGTGATGATGATGTAATGCCACAAACCAAAGAAGCGATAAACCATGCTCAAGCTGCAGGAGTTCCGATGGTATTTGCATTAAACAAAGTAGATAAACCAGATGCTTCTCCTGATAGAATTAGAGAACAACTCTCTCAAATGAATATTTTATTGGAAGAATGGGGAGGAAAACATCAATCTCAAGAAGTATCTGCTAAAACAGGAGTTGGCATTGAAGAATTACTTGAAAAAGTATTGTTAGAAGCTGAAATGTTAGACCTTAAAGCAAACCCTAATAAAAACGCCATAGGTACAGTTATAGAAGCTACACTAGATAAAGGTAGAGGATATGTAACTACAGTTCTTGTAGAAGCAGGAACACTAAAAGTTGGAGACACAATCGTTGCCGGAACACAATTTGGTCGTGTTAAAATTATGCATGATGAGCACGGAATTGTCGTTAAAGAAGCAGGTCCAGCAAAACCAGTTTCTATACTAGGTATGCAAGGAGCAGCAACTGCTGGTGATACATTCAATATTATTTCTGATGAAAAAGAAGCTAAGAATATTGTAAGCAAACGTCAACAACTACAAAGAGAACAAGGACTTAGAACAACCAAGCACTTGACACTTGATGAAATCGGAAGACGTATTGCCCTTGGAGACTTCCAAGAATTAAACTTAATCGTGAAAGGTGATGTAGATGGTTCGATTGAAGCATTAAGTGATTCATTAATCAAACTTTCTACTCCTGAGATACAAATTAATGTAATCCATAAAGCGGTAGGTCAAATAACCGAATCAGATATTTTATTGGCAACAGCCTCTGATGCTATTATTATTGGTTTCCAAGTAAGACCATCTGCAGGAGCTCGTAAGCTTGCAGAAAAAGAAGAAATTGACATCAGGCTTTATTCTATTATCTACAAAGCAATAGAAGAGGTAAAAGAAGCAATGGAAGGAATGCTTGCTCCATTATTCAAAGAAGAAATATTTGGTACTGCTGAAATTAGAGAAACATTTAAAGTTTCTAAAGTAGGAACTATTGCAGGTTGTTTTGTAACGGATGGTAAAATCATCAGAAACAACAAGGTTAGAATCATTAGAGACGGTATTGTAGTTTATACTGGTGACCTTGGTTCGTTGAAACGATTCAAAGATGATGTGAAAGAGGTGGTTAAAAACTACGAATGTGGTTTGAATATAGCTAAATACAACGATATAAAAGTAGGCGATATAGTAGAATCATTTGGTGAAGTTGAAGTAGCAAGAACACTGACCAAAAAATAAAGATCTAATCTGATTAAAGAATTATTAGCACCAAATACACTATTGTATTTGGTGCTTTTTTTTGTAACTATGCGACAAACCATACAAGCCATATATTTAGGACATATAAACTACTCGGAAACGAGTGTTATTGGTCGATTCTACACCTTGGAATATGGTAAGCAAAGTTTTATATTAAAAGGTGTACGAAAAAAAAAGTCGAAACTAGTCGCCCTACTCCAACCCTTGAATTTGGTTGAAATCTCAACCAATTACCGATCAGACAGAGAGCTAAATCTATGTTACGGACTAAGTCTTACCAAACACCTTAACGATATAGCAACGGACATTAGAAAAACAACTATTGCATTATTCTTGGCAGAGATTCTTAACAAATCAATAGTTGAAGCAGAAGAAAATCAAGAACTTTACAGTTTCTTAACAGCAAAAATCAACCAATTTGAAACCGAACGATTCAACCCAAATTTTCACCATTATTTTTTATTGGAATTATGCTCTTTCCTAGGGTTTTATCCATTGTATTCAGCGCACAAAAGCGAAACACAGTTTAATCTACAAGATGGAATATTTGAATATGTAAAAGGCAATTCAGGAATACATTTAGATGAAGATGTTTCTTTTCATTTAAAACAAATGCTACATAAAGGAGTGTCGTATCTTGGGGAAGAACGAATATCCTCCTCCGAACGAATGTTGCTACTAAACGGACTGGTACGTTATTATGAAACGCAACTGGGTTTAATCAGTAATTCAATAAAATCGCATCACGTGTTGCAAGCTATATTTGGATGATTAGCACGTAATTTAACGGGTAATGCTATTAATCAATAATCACCTCAAAGAAGTTCTTAATAGGTTCAGCATCTGTATCTAATTTTAGGATGTAATAATACGTATCCTCATCAATCATATCTCCTTGAAGTTTGATCCCATTTGAAATATTCACACCACCCCAATCATTTAGATAAGGTTTAGCATAGTAGATTTGCTCCCCCCATCTGTTGTAGATTATCAATTCGTTATCTGGATATTGTTCTAAATTTTCAATAACAAAATTGTCGTTTATTAAATCTCCATTAGGACTAAACCCTGTGGGAAATACCAATTCAACATCTGACAACACATACACATCATCATCAAATGTCAATGCATTCTTGGTTGTAGCCACCTTATTAGGGGTGTTATATTCAGGTTTTGGATTAGAAACAGTTGAGACCGAAAAGTTGTCATCTTGCCATTCTTGGTCTGTACTGTTCCATTTTCCAACCGCAGTAATGACATTTTGAGCATCAGAATTGAAAAAATAAATGCTTGCATTAGCATCAGTAGTGCTATAAAATCTATTAATAGAATGGTAAAAGTTTTCATTTAAAGCACCTAAGCTATTCGCCTTATCTTCCAAATCAAAAGGAGCAGATGAACCTGCTGCAGAAGTGCCAAAATCTACAGAAGCATCTAATGCTCCAAGACGCACCCCAAACACACTGCTATCTCCTGTAGAAGGAGTAATCTCCACAGCTCTATAATCATTATCTAACAATGAGCTTCCTACCGGAAACGCATACGCGGTATTCTGATTGGTAGATCTTAAAAAATAACCTTCTAAATTTGCACCAGAAACATAACCTTCATTCCACTGCAAAGAAGACACATCCCCATTTTGCAAATGCACCAAACTTTGATTGGTTTCTAAAACAGCATCTGCTAAATCAAGGTTATTAACGATATTCGTATTTATTTGAGCCGATTTTATCGAGCCTGTCGTTTTTAATTCAAGATTGTAAAAATCAGTGATATCATTACCCGTAATATTTTGAGCATCGCCACTTAACACTACCAATCCATTGGTGGTGTTATTTATTGCCGGAGTAGTTGAGTTGTTAATCCAATCATTATCTAAGTTGATCGTACCATTGTTATACAGCTCAGTATTTGGCTGAAATAAAACATCTCCTACCACATACATTGTAGCATTGTTTTCTATGATTACATTGGCATTGTCGAGTACCAAACTTCCTTGCGAAAAAGCAGTTCCAACAGACAACACACTTATTATAACTATTAATTTATTTTTTGTTTTCATCTATCAATGCTTTAAGGATTTCTATTTGATTTTTCAAATCTTCTAAATCTGTTTTAGTTACCGTATTGGCCATTTTGTCTTTTAACAATTTGTTCTCCGCCTCTAAGATAGTAATTTTTTCTAATTGAAGTTCGATTAGTTGCTGTTGTTCTTGCGTAGCTTTTACTAACGGCACTACAAATTCAGAATAGGTAATACCATACAACTCTTTATCGTGCTTTGGTATTTTTACCCCACTAAAGTCATAACCTATTTCTTTGGTTATTTTTTCTACCTCTTGCGCTAAGAAACCTGTCATCTTTATTTTTTCCAAATCGTATTTCCCTTCATACTCCGAGCTATCGGTTATGCCCATTAGTTGGTTTTGTCTATCGATGTT
>CAMZLL010000130.1 GCA_947311505.1 uncultured Cryomorphaceae bacterium | reverse complement strand
CTTATATGCGCAATCATCCTCTTTCCGTTCATAAAACCAAGAAATAACTTCCATTTTTTCTTGACCGGCAGCGAGATTGATAAATAAAATTTTGTGAGTCTTATCTGCATTAAACCGACAAGAATGTAACTTTTGATAGTAGCTAACTCCACTTTCTGAAGGAAACTTAGCTATTACGTTAGCATCCAAATTGTGAGCATTCAAATAAGCAATTGCTGTTCGCTCCTCCCCCATTCTAAATGACTTCATAACACTAATTTGTGGCATATATATATAGGTAAGAGATGAAAACAGCAACATCATAATACCAAGAACCACATCTGAACGGTATTTAGCTTTTGAAAGCACTGCGTCTAAAACTTGCACGATAGGCAAATATAAAAACGGAATACAAAACATCCAAATTCTTGCTGGTGGATCTATTCGCATCAAAAAAACAAATAAAACTGAAACTCCTACTACTATAAAATAATCTTTAAAAAAGTACCGATACTTAAAGAAACCCAATACTATAATAAACCAGATACCGTACATATACCATTTATCCATTAGAAAAACATAGTAAAAATGTTTTAATCCATGAGTAATATGATGTGAAAACAATAAAGAAAAACTACTTTCTGGTTTACTGGGATAAGTAAGTATTACACCTACCCCATACTTGGTCATTGCAGGAATATAAATTAAACTACCAAATAACAGAATCGGAATCAAAATTCGGAGTATTTCTTTCAACTTAAATTCTTTACTCAAAAGCATTAATAGAATAGCAATAGGTATCAACGCCAAAGGGATGGTCCAAATAGATAAAAAACCTAATACTATAAAAAGTAAAAAAAATGGATTGTAGGCAATTAGTTTGTTAGCCCTCCAGTACAGAGATATCAACCACATAAGCAAGGTAAATAACAAGACCAGACTGTATCCTCTTGCCAATGTGGTGTAATCAACAATTATAGGAAGATAGGCAAATACACTCATAAAAAGTATTCCCAAACGATTTCCTCCTTTTAGTTGTCCTATAATAAACGATACAAATAGTAGTAATAAGCCAGCTATAAAAGAAGGCAAACGCACTCCCCATTCTGAGAATATTCCAAAAATAGAAGTCGAAAGTTTAACAAAAAAACTATGCAAAATTTGGTTATTGGGATACGTATATTCACTAATAATAGTCAAGTAAGATTGAGAAGAAAATTGATTATAAGTAAAAGCTTCATCATATATCAAAGGCAAGGTCATCATTTGCAATCGTATGATTATAGTTGAAATAAAAATAAAAGAAAAAAGTAGCCATTGCATTTTAGAAAGTTTTGAAAACCGATTCAGAACTAATTTTAGGTCTAGGGAAGTCCAACGAATGTTAAAATAATCTGTTCTAAATCTGAGCAATAATAAAATAGCAGATAATGGAAGAACAGCCAACAGTATCCCGTTCAACTGAATAGATGTCACCATAGATAACGGCACCTCTTTACTATAATATTCAGTAGCAATTTCTTGAACGTATGAAGAAGGAAGCATCCAAAATAGCACTTGAGACACTAACAATGATGAAAAAAGAAAAAATATGATATAATAGAAAGCCCTAATAACCGTTTTTATTTAGAATATTAATTTTCAAGTTAAAGCCTCTTTGACTTATTTACCAACATATCAAAAACCACCTCCATACCAACAGTAGCTTTTTCTTTTATATACGTAACCTTCTTCAGGTTGTTTACTTTTTCAAGATTTGGATCTATTATGAATTTTGGAACATTACTAGGCGTTACATGGACAAGTCCTGCAGCGGGGTAAACATTTAATGATGTTCCAACGACTATGAATATATCTGCTTTTTTGCATATTTCAGCTGCCACTTCTATTTGAGGAACATCCTCTCCAAACCAAACAATATCTGGACGCAACTGATGCCCATCGACACAAGTATCTCCCAATTGTATGTGCGCACCATTCAACTCTTTTTGAATGCCTGTAATTTCACTTTTAGCCATATCAATCATCCCATGAAGGTGAGTAATTTTACTACTACCCGCTCGTTCGTGAAGGTTGTCAATATTTTGAGTAATTATTTCTACATCATAATATTTTTCCAACGCTTCCAATAATTTGTGAGCTTTATTGGGTTTTGCTGCTAATGTCATATCTCGTCTAATGTTATAAAACTCCAAAACCAAAGCAGGATTTCTATGCCAAGCCTCAATCGTTGCCACATCTTCTATGTCATAATTCTCCCAAAGCCCATCTTCATCCCTAAAAGTCTTGAGACCACTTTCTTGGCTAATTCCTGCACCAGTAAAAACTACTATTTTTTTCATAATTTCGAAGATACTCAAATTTATCGAATCTAAAAATCGACTGTATTAATTATAGATTTGTATTTTTGCAAACTGCATTTGCATATATGTCTTAAAATTAGACTATGTAAATGACTACATACACACGCAACAATATGAAATCAAGAAAAAAAGAAGCACTCGACTACCACAGCCAAGGTAGAAGAGGAAAAATAGAAGTAATACCAAGTAAGCCTTATAGTACCCAACGAGATTTGTCGTTGGCTTATTCTCCAGGAGTAGCAGAACCTTGTTTGGAAATAGCTGCTAATAAAGCAGATGTATATAAGTACACCGCAAAAGGAAATTTAGTAGCGGTAATTTCTAACGGTACAGCCGTATTAGGACTTGGGGATATTGGACCTGAGGCATCTAAACCTGTAATGGAAGGAAAAGGGTTACTTTTCAAGATTTTTGCAGACATCGATGTATTTGATATTGAGGTAGATGCAACTGATGTAGATGCTTTTGTAAATACCGTAAAAGCAATAGCTCCAACTTTTGGCGGTATCAACTTAGAAGATCTTAAAGCTCCTGAAGCTTTTGAAATAGAAGAGCGTCTGAAAAAGGAATTGAATATTCCGATAATGCACGATGACCAGCACGGTACAGCTATCATTTCAAGTGCTGCGTTATTAAATGCTTTGGAGATTGCAAACAAGAAAATTGACCAAGTTAAAGTGGTTGTCAGTGGTGCTGGTGCGGCTGCTATTTCGTGCGCTACCTTATATGTATGTTTGGGTGTAAAAA
This sequence comes from uncultured Cryomorphaceae bacterium, assembly GCA_947311505.1. Classification (GTDB taxonomy): domain Bacteria; phylum Bacteroidota; class Bacteroidia; order Flavobacteriales_D; family Parvicellaceae; genus Parvicella. Next base: position 2,980 of record CAMZLL010000130.1, on the reverse strand, counting down.
GATCAAATATTTTCATGTATGATTCTAAAGGGTTAATTCATGAAGGACGTGATAATTTAGATGCTCATAAAATAAAATTTGCACAAATAGCGGGTGACATTTCTTTAGCTAACGCTATGGAAGATGCCGATGTATTCTTAGGTTTATCCAAAGGTGGAATCATTTCTAAAGACATGATAAAAGCAATGGCTAAAGATCCTATTGTATTTGCATTGGCAAACCCTGATCCCGAGATTTCATACAAAGACGCAACTGCTGCTCGAAAAGACATCATTATGGCAACAGGAAGAAGCGACCATCCCAACCAAGTCAACAATGTACTTGGCTTTCCATATATTTTTAGAGGAGCATTAGACGTTCGTGCTACAGAGATAAACGAAGCAATGAAATTGGCAGCAGTAAAATCTATTGCGGCATTGGCAAAAGAGCTTGTTCCTGAAGAAGTAAATGAAGCGTACGGTGACAAAAATATAGCTTTTGGCAAGGATCAAATCATCCCCAAACCTTTAGACCCTAGATTAATACTTTGGGTAGCTCCCGCTGTAGCAAAGGCAGCCATAGATTCTGGCGTAGCGTCCTTACCTATAGAAGATTGGGAGGCATACAATGAAGAATTAGAAAAAAGACTAGGACTAGATAACAAATTTATCAAAAACATAGTCTCCAAAGCCAAACGCAACCCAAAACGAGTAGTTTTTGCAGAAGCAGATCATTATAAAATCTTAAAAGCCGCTCATTTAGCTTATGACGAAGGCATTGCCACTCCAATTCTTCTTGGAAATGTACCTAGAATTCAAAAAATGTTATCTGAATACGGATTAGATTTTGGGGATTGTGAAATCATTGACCCTAGATGTGAAGGAGAATCAGAAAGAAGAAAAGAATTTGCTAAAATACTATTTGAAAAAAGAAAACGTAGAGGCTTGACCAAATATGAAGCTAATAAAGCGTTGCGAGAACGTAATTATTTCGGTGCTGCTATGGTAGAAACAGGTCAAGCGGATGTTATGATTTCTGGTTTGACGAGAAATTATGCAGATACGATAAAACCTTCTTTACAAATGATAGGTGTGGATGATGGCGTAAATAAAATAGCTGGAATGTATGTCTTAATGACCAAAGAAGGCCCTATATTCTTTGCAGATACAACTGTAAACCTTAATCCAACTAAAGATGACATTGTAGATATTACATTGTTGGTTTCTAAAATTGTACAACGTTTCAAAATCAAGCCAAGAATTGCTTTATTGAGTTATTCTAACTTTGGATCTACAGAAGGACCAGATGCTGTAAAAATGCGTGAAGCTGTAAAAATTCTTCACCAAGAGCATCCCAACCTTATCGCTGATGGAGAAGTTCAAGCCAACTTTGCTCTAAATAAAGATTTGATGAAAGATTTCTTTTCTTTTTCAAAATTATCTAAGAAAAGTGCTAACACATTAATATTTCCTACCTTATCTGCTGGGAATATTGCCTATAAACTGGTTCAAGAGATGAGTGATGCTGAGGCAATCGGACCAATTCTACTTGGAATGAAAAAACCAGTACATGTACTTCAAATAGGGTCTTCGGTGAGAGAAATTCTCAACATGATAACTGTAGCCGTAGTGGATGTACAAACAAGATTATAAGTGTAAAGCATCTAACTAAAACTCCAACTTACTTTTTTATATTAAATACATTGTAACTTTTATTACAGTATAGCAATATCTAAATTTATTTACCTAAATATAAAAATACTTTCGGTAATTGCTGCGGGGCATGGTGGAACGAGAGGGAATGATAAACATTGAGCGAATACTATTACATCATTGTTTAAATCTCAATTTCCAATCCATCATAAGCTAATGCAACTCCATTTGGGAGTTCTAAGCTGACAACGTCATGCAATCCTAAATAATGACTAACATGAGTCAAATACGCTTTCTTGGGTTTTATTCTTTGGATGATTTCTAGTGCTTCATCCAATGTGAAATGAGATATGTGTTTTTTTCTACGTAATGCATTAATTACAAGAACTTCTGTGCCTTCCATTTTTTTAAACTCTTCTTCAGAAATGAAGTTTGCATCTGTGATATAGGTGAAATTTTTGATTCGATATCCCAATACAGGTAATTTATAATGCATCACTTCAATAGGATTCAGAATCATATCATTGATACGAAAAGTAGTTGCTTTATTAATTAGTGTCGTTTCTACTTTTGGAATACCAGGATACGAAAACTCAGGATCGAAGACATAGTGAAACTCTCTACAAAGTGCTGAGTAAACTTGGTCGGTACAATATATTTGCATAGGTTCTTTAGTCAAAAAATTGTATGCTCTCACATCATCAAGACCTGCAATATGATCTTTATGTTCGTGTGTAAACACAACTGCATCTAATTTTTTAATATCTGCTCTCAACATCTGCTGCCTAAAGTCAGGTCCCGCATCAATAGTAATCTGAGTGTTTTTATAGCGAATCGCAATAGATGTTCTTAAGCGTTTATCTTTTAAATTAGCAGATTTACAAACATCGCATTCACAGGCTATAACAGGAACTCCTTGTGAAGTACCTGTACCCAAAAATTGTATTTTCATTTTTTCTTGCACTTCTCAAAGATATAAAAAAGTTGCCCAACTTTTCACCTCTGATTGTAATTAATAAATACAATAATTCATTTAATCCGAATTATTCACAAATTTTATTTTGGTAGTTTAGCTCTTCCTAATGAAAATCAAAGAATAACTCCAATAGATATGTAAAATCTTATATTGCAAACAAATAATAATCATTTTTATCCATGAAAATTAGCATTTATAAATATTTAAACTATATTTGAATAATAATTGGTATTGAGGCAACCATTGAAAAGAACTTTAGTTACTCAATCAGACTAAACTAAAATAAGGCTTATACAACACATCTACTTTTAAAATAAATATTCAATAAAAAAAAGGATATACGTATGTTAGTACAAGTAGTAGATGATAAAGT
>CAMZLL010000129.1 GCA_947311505.1 uncultured Cryomorphaceae bacterium | reverse complement strand
GAGGAGGAGGAGGAGGACAACCTTTCTTCGCTACCGCAGGTGGTAAGAATGCCGATGGTATTGACAATGCATTAGCTAAAGCAAAGGCAATGTTGTAGTCTGTGATTTAAATTTATTTTTTGGGTGTGACCTTTGTTTTAAAAAAAACAAAGGTCGGGCTATCCGCACTCGCTTTCTTTACTCCTAAAAGTAAAGAAGAGCTCAAACAAAGCTACTATCCCTCACACAAGAATTAAGATAGTTGTTAATTGTTGAAATCTATTAATTACCTTTGCTAAAATAGATTTGAGAAGAATCAAAACTGACCATTTAAAATAAACTATTTTTTATGCTGTAAGGGTGTTAAACCTATAATTTACCAAGCTATGATAACCAACAAAATAACATTCAAAACACTACTTTTCCTCATAATAATCTCACTTTTTTCGTGCAGCCCAACCCAAGAAAAAAACAGTGCTGCCGAAGAAGAAGCTAGCAAAATAGATATACCTCAAGAAGAAGCACCCAAAGTACTTGACAAGAGAATCTCTTTAAATCTTAATGCAAAACAAAAGAATCATCAATTAAAAAATATGCGAAGTCATTTGCTTGCAGTTCAGAGTATAATTTCGCTTCTAGCTACAGATCAATTTGATGAAGCATCACTAGTTGCCTATTCAGAATTAGGCTCTACTACGGAGATGAAATTGATGTGCGCTTCATTTGGAGATGAAAATTTTGAAAAATTAGGATTAGAATTTCATAGTGCTGCCGACAAAATGAGTGAGACATTTAAACAAGGGAATAAAGACGAATCGCTAAAGGCGTTGTCGAGTACCATGAATTCTTGTATAAAATGTCACGCTACTTATAAACAATAAGAAGACTTCCAATTGTCTATTGATATGTGCCTTTATAAATTGAATTTGTTCTATCAAATATAAAATCGTTTGTAAATTTTTGCGCTACCGCAATATTGATTAAAATAAAGAATCTTCAACGGTCTTGAGTTTTTGATCACATATTTTCCAATAGACGTAAAAATGTTGCTTTATGTATATCTTTGTCTTTTGATAAAACATCGAATTGTGACGATTAAAAAGCAATTACTTTAGATTTAATTAAACATTAAATCTAAAGTGCATAATATCGCCATCTGCTGGTACATAGGTCTTTCCTTCTATGTGTAATTTTCCTGCATCCTTACATGCTGCTTCTGAACCTAATTCTACAAAGTCAGCATAGCTCATTACTTCTGCACGAATAAAACCTTTTTCAAAGTCCGAATGAATAACCCCTGCAGCTTGTGGAGCTGTCATTCCTTTTTCTATAGTCCAAGCTCTTACTTCTTTTACACCTGCAGTAAAATAGGTCTGTAAATTTAATAAGTTATATGCAGAACGATTCAATTTAGACACACCAGGTTCTTTCAATCCTAAGTCATCCAAAAACATTTCACGTTCTTCGAAAGTCTCGAGTTCGTTGATATCCGCTTCAATTCCAGCTCCTAATATTAGTACTTCGGCATTTTCATTTTTTACAGCATCTTTCACAGCGTCCACTAGCGCGTTGCCATTGACTACTGAGTTTTCATCTACATTACATAGGTACATTACAGGTTTGGCGGTGAGCAAATGAAGTTCTGCTGCCATAAGCCATTTATCTTCATCCAAGTCAGTAGCTCTTGCGTTGTTCCCAGATTCAAGTTGCTCTTTTATTTTCTCAAAAACATCCATGATTTTCTGAGCTTCTTTATCTCCCGCTTTTACTTTTCTTATCAACCCAGAGATGCTTTTCTCTACCGTTTCTAGATCTTTAAGTTGGAGTTCCGTATCTATTACCTCTTTGTCGTTCACGGGGTCAATTTTACCGTCTACGTGTATAATATTATCATCTTCAAAACATCTAAGTACATGAATGATAGCATCACATTCTCTAATGTTTCCTAAAAATTGATTTCCCAAACCTTCACCTTTAGAAGCGCCTTTTACAAGACCTGCAATATCAACTATCTCTATAGTTGTTGGTAGTACTCTTTCTGGTTTTACGAGTTCTTCTAATTTATTGAGTCTTGGATCTGGAACCGTTATCGTACCCACATTTGGTTCTATTGTACAAAAAGGAAAGTTAGCACTTTGCGCTTTTGCATTTGATAAACAGTTAAACAAGGTTGATTTCCCAACATTAGGAAGTCCTACAATTCCACACTTTAAAGCCATAATTATTTTATTAGGTTGCAAAGAAACAAAAAAAGCCTCAAACAAAATCGTTTGAGGCTTTTAGAATTAAATTATTTTTGAATCGGGTTATCTACCTGCTATTACGGTGATAAATCCTTTATCATCTTTTGTGTTGTTATCCCAAGTCATTGTGAAGAAATAGGTGCCAGCTGCTACTTTTTTGCCGTTCATATTCACCCCATTCCATTCGTTATGATACGAATCTGTTTTGTAAACCACTCTTCCCCATCTGTTGTATATGGTTAAGTTTACATCATCATAATTGTTGGCAAAATTGGTATAAAAGTAATCGTTTTCTCCAGGAGTACCATTTGGTGTAATGATGTTTGGTAATTCACATTCTTCTACGGTTAGGTTCACACCCATAGTATCTACTCCACAAGCATTTTGAACTTCTACATAGTAAAATCCTGTTTCTGTACCCCAAGCTTCATTACCGCTAGATATCATAGAGCTAGGTCCAAACCAAGTAACTGTTTCTGTTGATAACGGTTGTGTAGAAAATGCTGTAGTATCTCTTTCGCAAATAACAGTTTGTCCATAAGTAAGGTTAGCAATAGGTTCACTCGCAAAGACTACCGTTTCTGTTAAGGTATCCTTACATCTGTTGTCGATAAAAGTTACTGTATATTCACCAGGAGTATTAATATGTAGCGTAGGGTTTATAAATTGATCGTGTGGCGTGAAAGAACCATTTGAGGGTCCATCAGCACTCCAAACACCCCCGCCTCCAATGGTTGTGTTTCCAATCGCAGGAGCATTAGTATTTTGAAAAGCAAAATAATCATCACAAGTAACTCCACCTGCTTGAATCGAAGGACCAGCCTCAGTTACTACATTAATAGTAGTGTCATAATGACATCCATAATTATCAACTACGGCAAAGTTGTATCCATGAGATCCCACAACGTCTGGTAATATCACAATTGCTGTATCAGAAGATCCGGCAAGAATTGTTGGGTCACTACCCCAAGCTTCACTGACAATAGAAGGAGCATATGTCTCGTTATCAGGGTTCAATGTAGCGTTGAAGAAAATGCCCCATTCGCAAATCCATCCATCATCTATACCTAAGTTATCTCTAACTGTAAGTGTCCAAGTTCCGTTTAGTGGGCAGCCAGTCAATTCAGTAACATAGGATTCTTCTGGGTTGTATGTGCCTGGCTCGACCATGTTGCCAACAGAAGGGCCGGTACTAGCAATAGTATTGTACCCGTTTACCCAAGCAGGCAGAGCGGTAGGTGCTTCAGAAAAACAATATTGTTCACACACCCCTTGCGAAGATGATGCGTAATTAGCTCCACCAACGTAAGTGCCGCCACCTCCAAAACCACCAGGAAATAAGCCGTTTCCTGTATAGGAATTAAAAATCATTACGCTAGAACCATTCGGGCAAGTAAGCATCATTTCTAAATCTCCTAAATAAGAATGTTCCATAGATATACACACATCTTCTAGATCTCCAGCGTTTTGTAATGTCAACCCCGCAGGAAAACCTGCTATATTGATGTCAGTTGTATAATTTTGACCAGATCCATCAGGTAAAAATGTCTGTGCTCCAAAAGAGCCGCTTATTTCAAATCCAGAAGGAGTGGCATCTACCCCAGCTGTATCAGCTGCAGTGATTCCTCCGATAAGTTTTGCGTTTTGACCAATACAAAGCGTGTCGGGCACGGCCTCGCATGTGGCAAAGCTAGGAATTGTTGAAACCCTAATTTTTGAAGACATTTGATCAAATTGACCTATGTTGTCTGTTAATTTCATAGTAACAAAATAGCCTGTTCTAGCTGCAGGGGTAAACCAAACCGAATCACCAGTTTGAGTAGAACCATCGCTAAATTCCCACGTAGTAGTGTGATTAGCAGTAGCAGACTGATTGTATCCACCTCCATTAGTAGCTCCGTTAACTGCTCCCGGTTCGTAGTTATATTGTGTAGTGTTTCTAAATAAGATAGAATCTCCCAAACAAACGTTTACATAACCCGTATCAGGTAGAGCACTTGAAATATCTTGCGTAGTCATATCGTCAGACATGTCACCTGCTCCTATTGCTTCACCCGCACCTATTTGAGCAGAGGTATGTAGTTCCATAGGTTGCCAAGGTGATGTACAAGAAATGTTAGCATCCCAACCAGTTCCTTCCGTTGCTGCATCACTTACAAATTGTACGGTTATACATCCAGAAGGATTTGCCCAAGTTGCAGTCGTTTGAGAAGCGGCCATACCAAATGGGTTGGTTATAGTATTTGCTGCTATAAGTAAAGGACTAGAAGTAGTTGGTCCATCGTAGACATATAGTGTGTCACTAGCGTCAACGTCCCACAGGAAGCCGGCATTGATACCAACGAAAAGAGCAATCTTACTACCGCCTGCATCTGGGCAGAAGGTAATTACTTCATTTTCGTTTGAACCATAATTTGCACCCGAACCTCCAGTGTCATAAAAGTTAGGCGAAGAATTGTCTAAAAAATTAGCACAAGTTATAGGTGTGGATAACGGATAGTCAGCATCTGAAACTAGAATTTGACTGAATCCGATTGAACTCATTGCTAATAAAGCTGTTGTTGTTAAAAATTTAGTCATTTTCTTATTTTTTTAAGTATTCAGATTTGATTAATGATAAAGGTTTGATAGCTATTGCTTTATTTGTTCCCAATATTTTAAAATATTGATATTGATCTTCTTTTAAGGTGATATCCAACTCATAAATATTGACATTAGCCAAGTCTGTTATTTTTCTTGCTCCGTTTATAGGAGAAGATTGTTCTTTTTCTGTGCTAATTTCAAAGATGAAATAACCATTATCTAAAATGTGGTTTTCAAAATTGATTTCTTCAGCTGATAAAGCTTCTAGTTCTGTTGTAGAATACTTTGCAGAAAGTCGATCTGTTGTTTTACTCGTTTGTGCAGTAGTAGTTCCTACTAAAGCAATCAATAGTGTGATTATAACGGTTACTTTTTTCATAAAAAATGTTATCTAAAAATAATTTAAACGCAAATATAATAATTTATCCTTTTTAACAATGGTTTAAGTTATCAATATAAGAGTGTATAATGTTGATAAAATAAAAATACCGTACACACTCTTGTTTTTGCTAATTCATTACTTTTGACGAATCAAATTAAGAAAAGGATGCACAACTCAATAAAAGAATTGCAAGATTTCTCTCAACAGGTTCGTAGAGATATAGTTAGAATGGTACACGCAGTACAGTCAGGTCACCCAGGTGGTTCGCTAGGTTGCACAGAATTTCTGACTTGTTTGTATCAAGAAGTTTTAAATTACAATCCTACATCATTCGAAATGAATGGTGGTGGGGAAGATTTGTTCTTTTTATCCAATGGGCATATCTCGCCAGTTTTTTATAGTGTGCTGGCAAGGTCAGGTTATTTTGACGTATCTGAATTGGCTTCTTTTAGAAAGTTGGGTACACGCCTTCAAGGGCATCCTACAACGCACGAAGGGTTGCCTGGTGTCAGAATTGCTTCTGGATCTCTCGGACAAGGTATGTCGGTAGCTATTGGAGCAGCGTTGGCAAAAAAAATGAATGGTGATAAATCTTTGGTTTATTCGCTACATGGTGATGGAGAAATTCAAGAAGGTCAAATTTGGGAAGCTGCTATTTATGCTGCAGGTAATAAGGTGGATAATTTAATTTCGACAATAGACTATAACCACAAACAAATAGATGGAGACATTGATGAGGTATTGCCTTTAGGAGATTTGAGAGCTAAGTGGGAAGCATTTGGTTGGTTCGTTTTAGAGATGGATGGAAACAACATAGCAGATGTGCTTGCCGTAATGGCGCAAGCTAAATCTGAAACAGGCAAAGGAAAGCCCGTGATGATAATAATGAAAACCGAAATGGGGAATGGAATCGACTTTATGATGAATACGCATAAATGGCATGGTTCGCCACCAAATGATGAGCAATTGGCAAGTGCATTGGAGCAAAATCCTAAAACGCTTGGTGATTATTAAACCTTTGTTTTGCTAATCCGACTTTTGGAATCATTATTGAATGAGCGCTATTAAAAAAAGATGATGAAATATTTATTTATATTATTTTTAATTGCATTTGGAATAAAATCCAATAGAGCATTAGCTCAAGATGATGGAGAAAAAGTTAGAATTCTGTTTATTTTTGATTGCTCTAATAGTATGCGAGCACAGTGGCAAAAATCAAGTAAAGAAAAGATTGCTAAAAAACTAATGCTCCAAACTCTGGATAGTTTGCAAGGGGTGGAAAATATAGAGTTGGCACTTCGACTATATGGACACCAAACCAAAATAGCCCCAAATCAACAAGATTGTAACGATACCGAATTGGTAGTTCCATTTGCTCCGGCTAGGGCAAATGTTACGCTTATGAAAGATAAGTTACGTTCTGCCACTTGCCAAGGGACTACGCCTATAGCATTGTCATTAGAGGAGGCGGGTAACAATGATTTTCCTCCTTGTGATAACTGTAGAAATGTCATCATCCTTATTAGTGATGGGGTAGAGGCGTGCGATGGAGATCCTTGTGCAGTGGCAAGAGCATTGCATAAAAATGGAATAAAATTAAAACCTTTTATTATTGGAATTGGTTTGGATACTAGCTATCTTGGAGAGTTTCAGTGTATCGGAGAGTTTTTGAGTGCTGATACAGAAGATTCTTTTAAAAATGTAATGAGCTATGTGATTAGTCAAGCGGTTAATAACACAACCGTTCAGGTTAACCTAAACGATATAAAAGGAAATCCCAAAGAAACGGATGTTACGATGTCGTTTTACAATCAGAAGTCAGGAGCATTAGTAGAAACCTTTATGCATACCTTGAATGTAAAACAATTACCTGACACTCTTGCCTTAAATCCTTTATTTACATACAAGTTAGTAGTACATACAACCCCAGAAATTGTTAAAGAAAACATTAAGATAAAGCCGGGGACACATACGGTAATAGATGTAGATGCTCCGCAAGGTTTCTTAAAAATAAGTGTACGATCCAACCCTACCGCAAAGAATGATATACAGTGTATAATTCGTAAGAGTGGAGAAATGAATACCATAAATATTCAGCAGATGAACACGAGTCATAAGTATTTGGTAGGTAAATATGATTTAGAATTGTTGACACTTCCTCGTACCTATATTGATAATGTGAAAATTGAACAAGGAAGAACGTATAAAGTACAAATAAGGCAAAGTGGCTATGTTACAATAACTAAGCGAGAAGGACCTTGCCAAATATTTGTGCTAAAAGATGGTGAAGAGCAATGGGTATGTAATGTGCCAGAAAGCATTACGCCAAGTACAGTAAAATTATTACCAGGGAAATACAAAGTAGTTTTTAGAAAGGCAAGAAACATATCTGCAGCAAACACTATTGAAAAAGAATTTACAATAGTGCCAGGAGATCAAGAATTTATAGAATTTTAAACAATAGTTATATGAAAGAATATCCAGTATTAGGAACAAAAGATACCAGATCAGGATTTGGTGATGGACTTACAGAGTTGGGAAAAACAAATGAAAAAGTAGTGGCTCTTTGCGCAGATTTAACTGGGTCATTGAAAATGGGGGATTTTAAAGCTCAAAACCCAGATCGTTTCTTTCAAGTAGGTATAGCTGAGGCTAACATGATAAGCATGGCTGCTGGGTTAACTATTGGAGGTTATATTCCTTTTACAGGAACGTTTGCCAATTTCTCTACCAGTAGGGTTTATGACCAAATAAGGCAATCGGTAGCTTATTCAGATAAGAACGTAAAGATTTGTGCTTCTCACGCAGGGCTTACACTGGGGGAAGATGGAGCAACGCATCAAGTATTGGAAGATATAGGTATGATGAAAATGCTACCTGGGATGACGGTTATCAATCCTTGTGATTATAACCAAACCAAGGCAGCTACCATAGCTATAGCAGAACACGTAGGTCCGGTTTATCTTCGTTTTGGAAGACCTAAAGTTCCAATTTTCATATCTGAAGATACTCCATTTGTTATCGGAGAAGCATTGCATCTTCAAGAAGGTTCGGATGTAACTATATTTGCGACAGGGCATTTAGTTTGGAAGTCATTAGAAGCAGCTAAAGAATTAGAGGCGCAAGGTATAAGTGTGGAGGTTATAAATATTCATACGATTAAACCTTTGGACAAAAACGCAGTCATAGCATCAGTGCAAAAAACAAAATGTGTAGTTACCGCAGAGGAACATCAGATGGCAGGAGGATTGGGAGAGTCTATCGCTCAAATACTAGCCACAAATTGCCCTGCTCCGATGGAATTGGTAGCGGTAAATGACTCGTTTGGAGAAAGTGCAACGCCAGACCAATTGATGGAAAAGTACGGTTTGGGAACTAAAGATGTAATTGCTGCCGTACAGAAAGTATTGAAAAGAAAATAAATTTCTTAGGCATATTTCAATGTTCATTGTGGTTTTTCTGTAGTTTTTTGCGTGAGGGATAGGAACGGTATCCTTTTTTGTTTGGTTGCTGAGCGAAGTCGAAGTACTAAACAAAAAAGATATAGTGGATAGCCCGACCCTTTAGGGGCACGCCCAAATTATTAAAGAGAGATAGGTTTTATATTAACTTGCTGCTAAGTAATGAAATTGAACAATATGCAGGAATTACCGGATGAAAATATATTAAAAGCCTATCGTGATGGAGATCATGATAAGGCTTTTTCTTTGCTCTTAAATTCCTATCAAGAACGATTGTATTGGCACATAAGAAGAATGTTGTTCTCTCATGAAGATACTGATGATGTATTGCAAAACACTTTTGTAAAAGCTTGGAAAGGATTGGCTGGATTTAAGTCAGAAAGTAAACTATATACTTGGTTGTTTCGAATAGCAAGCAACGAAACCTATAGTTTTTTAGAAAAAAATAAGAAAAGAAAATTTCATTTGGATGTAGCAGAGCATCTAAGTTTGACTTCCACTGATAGTGCAGAAGATATGGATGGGGACGCTATTCAAATAAAGCTAGAACAGGCTTTAGCAACACTTCCAGAAAAGCAAAGAGAGGTGTTTCATTTAAAATATTATGAAGACCTGAAATATACTGACATCTCTGAAGTGACAGGAACTTCTGTGGGCGGATTAAAAGCCAGTTATCATTTAGCAGTGAATAAAATAGAAAAATATTTAACTTCAAATTAAACCTTTAGAGCATAGTGTAGTCATAGGTAAGAATGAAAAAAGAAAATGAAAATATAGATTTTAATAAATTGAAGAGAGGGAATAATCTCAATGGGTTTAAAACTCCAGAAGGTTATTTTTGTCAGCTTCAAGATGAGTTGAAATCTAAATTGGATTTATCAGAAACAGTTTCTATTTTGTCTCAAATTCCTAAAAAGAATAATTTCATAATTCCAAATGATTATCAAAAAAAGCTTGCAAGCAATTTGAATCCAGATAGTATTGGAGTAGCGAAACCAAGGAGGAAAGGACTTTTGAGAACGATGTATTGGTCAGCTGCGGCTGCGGCTGCGATATGGGCTGGTATAGTAGCTGTTCGTTCTTTTGAAAACCGACATCAGGAAAATCATCTTGCGATGCAACCGATTACTGTTGGCGATTTTCAGGAGTCTGAAATTTTTGAAGCAGAGAACGAAGAGCGTCCAATGCTTTCTTATTTAGGGGATGAGTTGAGGGAAACGCTTTTTGAAGAATCAAAAATTACGATAGCAGATTTTCAAGAATCATTTGCAGAAGAATGGGATGAAGAAGAATCTTTATTCTAAAATAATTATTAATTTAAAAACACTAGAAATATGAAAAAGATAGTAAAATTATTAACGTTAGTACTTATAATGACCAGTGCGGGAATGTTTGCTCAGAAAAATGGTAAAGCAGACAAACAAGCAAAACGAGAAGCAGTACTTATTGAAAAATTAGAATTAACTGATGTGGAGTCTGAAAAGTTATTTGCCACACAAAAGATGATGAAAACAGAGTTAAAAGCCAGTAAGGATGCATTCAAAAAGTTAAAACCCAACAAAGATCAGAAGATTGACGATATGTCTGATGCGGAAGTGGCTGAAATGATAGCGGCTGGTTTTGATATGAAGCAACAGGCTTTGGACATACGTAAAAAGTATAACGATAAATATGTGGCAATAATAGGTGTAAAACGGACAGCTAAAATGTATCATATTCTTAGGGAGCATAGAAAAAGTAGTAAAAAGAATTCGCACACACCTCCAACTCCTCCAACCCCTCCTGCTCATAAATAAATCCGATAAAAGGCTAAAAAGCAACATTCTACGAATGTTGCTTTTTTTATAGAAAGTTATATTTGATGGATAAAGGTAGTTTGCGATAGCGGTAGAAACGGCATCCTTTGATTTTTCATCGGAGATATAGTGAATGACGCGACCTCTTCATTTTTTTTAATAATGAGGTAACGCCCCAAAAAACTTTTCTTCTTATACTAAATCAACGGTTAGGAGGTTGTTATTTTTAGTAACTTTTGTCAATCCTAATTTTCCTAATGCTT
>CAMZLL010000128.1 GCA_947311505.1 uncultured Cryomorphaceae bacterium | reverse complement strand
TTTGGGTTTGGCATTAAACCTCTTGGTCCTAATATTCGACCTAGAGCTCCTACTTTACCCATCACTGAAGGCATTGTTACGATAACATCAACATCTGTCCAACCTTGTTTGATTTTGTCAATGTATTCGTCCAATGCCTTCAGTGATGGGTAAAGTAGGAGCTCTAGGTCGAATATTAGGACCAAGAGGTTTAATGCCAAACCCAAAAACAGGAACAGTAACTATGAATGTAGGACAAGCTGTAACTGACGTAAAAGCCGGTAAAATTGACTTTAAAGTTGACAAATTTGGAATAATACACGCGTCAATAGCAAAAGCATCTTTTGACTCAGAAAAAATTGTTGATAATGCTAAAGAATTATTTTCAACGCTAAACAAACTTAAACCAACATCGGCTAAAGGTGTATACATGAAAAGCATTACGCTTTCAAGTACTATGAGCCCAGGTATTAAGGTAGAGGCGAAAACAATTTCAGCATAATCTTCAAAAACAAGAAAAGATGACTAAAGAAGAAAAACAAATTGCAATAGATGAACTCGTAGAGAGAATCTCAGATGCTGGTGTTTTTTATTTAGCAGATACTTCATCAATGGATGCTGGTAAAACTAGCGACTTGAGAAGAGCATGCTTTAAAAATAACGTGCAAATGAGTATAGTAAAAAATAAATTACTACAAAAAGCTCTTGAGAAAATCGAAGGCAAAGAGTATTCTGAAATGTATGATTCACTAAGTGGACCAACAGCAATCATGTTCTCTGAAGTAGGAAATGCTCCTGCAAAATTGATTAAAGAATTCCGTAAAAAGAGTGATAAACCAGTTTTGAAAGCAGCCTATATAGAAGAAGCTATCTATGTTGGAGATGATCAATTAAACGCACTTTGCGATATTAAATCTAAAGAAGAATTAATCGGTGAAGTTGTTGGATTGTTACAATCTCCTGCTAAGAATGTTATCTCTGCTCTTAAATCGAGTGGTGGAACAATTGCAGGTCTTGTGAAAACATTATCAGAAAGAGAAAATTAAATTAAATTTAAACAAAAGTTAAATAAACTTTAAAAATTAATAAAAATGGCGGATATTAAAGCTATGGCAGAAGAGTTAGTAAACTTAACTGTTAAAGAAGTAAATGAATTGGCAACAGTTCTTAAAGAAGAATACGGAATCGAACCTGCTGCTGCTGCTGTTGCAGTTGCTGCTGGCGGTGCTGCTGGTGGAGACGCTGCAGAAGAACAAACAGAATTTGATGTTATCCTTGTTGCTCCAGGTGCTGCAAAATTAGCAGTTGTAAAAGCAGTTAAAGAATTAACTGGTCTTGGACTAAAAGAAGCAAAAGCTGTTGTTGATAGCGCTCCAGCTCCTGTTAAAGAAGGAGTAGGAAAAGACGAAGCTGAAGGTTTGAAAAAATCATTAGAAGAAGCTGGTGCTGAAGTAGAGATTAAGTAAGTAGCTTACTTTATTTTATAGGTTTAGATGCATCCCGTATTTGTACGGGATGCGACTAAACCATTTTGTGGTTTATAGCAACTCGTTATAAATTTCACACCAAATGGTGCTATATGTACCCAATGGTTCTGTGACGATAGAACTATAATTGTTAACAATAAATATTAGATAGCCTTGGCAACAATTGATAAAATTACCAAAAGGGTAAATTTTGCTTCAAGTAAGCTTAAATTTCCCTACCCGGATTTCTTAGATGTCCAACTAAAGTCTTTTCAAGAATTCTTTCAACTGGAAACAACACCAGATAATAGACAAGAAGAGGGACTTTTTAAAGTGTTTAGCGAAAACTTTCCTATCACTGATACTAGAAACCAATTTGTACTTGAGTTTTTAGATTATTTTGTAGATCCACCTAGATACACAATCGATGAATGTGTAGAAAGAGGTTTAACATATGCTGTACCTTTAAAAGCAGTTTTAAAACTGTATTGTACAGACCCAGAACATGAAGATTTTGAAACAATTGTTCAAGAAGTATATCTTGGTACAATACCATATATGACTCCAAGAGGATCTTTTGTTGTTAACGGTGCTGAAAGAGTTATCGTTTCTCAATTACATAGATCACCAGGTGTATTCTTTGGTCAAAGCCGTCACGCAAATGGTACTAAGTTATATTCAGCAAGAGTTATTCCTTTTAAAGGTTCTTGGATTGAATTTGCTACTGATATCAATAGTGTAATGTATGCTTATATTGATCGTAAGAAAAAATTACCTGTTACCACTTTGTTTAGAGCAATTGGTTTTGAAACAGATAAGGACATCCTTGATCTTTTTGATCTTGCAGATGAAATGAAAGTTTCTAAAACAGGAATTAAAAAAGCCGTAGGTAGAAAATTAGCAGCAAGAGTATTAAAAACCTGGATTGAAGATTTTGTAGATGAAGATACAGGAGAAGTTGTTTCTATCGAAAGAAATGAAGTAATTATAGATCGTGAAACAATAATAGAAAAAGAACACCTTGACTTGATACTTGAAGCAGGTGTAAAATCTATTATTCTTCATAAGGAAGATGTTAATTCAGCCGATTTTGCTATTATCTATAATACTTTACAAAAAGATACTTCAAATTCAGAAAAAGAAGCCGTAGAGTTTATCTACCGTTTACTTCGTAACGCTGAGCCACCTGATGAGGATACTGCAAGAGGTGTAATTGATAAATTATTCTTCTCAGAACAACGATATAATTTAGGTGAAGTAGGTCGTTATAGAATTAACAAGAAATTAAAGTTAGACGAATCTTTCGATCAAAGAGTTTTAACGAAAAATGACATTATTTCAATCGTTAAGTACTTAATCGAATTGGTCAATTCTAAAACTGACGTTGATGATATTGATCACTTAAGTAATAGACGTGTTCGAACAGTTGGTGAACAATTACATTCTCAGTTTGGTGTAGGGCTTGCTCGTATGGCAAGAACTATTAGAGAAAGAATGAATGTTAGAGATAACGAGGTCTTTACTCCAATTGATTTGATCAATGCGAAAACATTATCTTCAGTAATTAATTCATTCTTTGGAACGAATCAATTATCCCAATTTATGGATCAAACGAATCCATTAGCTGAGGTAACTCACAAACGTAGATTATCTGCACTTGGACCAGGTGGACTTTCTAGAGAAAGAGCTGGTTTCGAAGTCCGAGATGTTCATTACACGCATTACGGTCGTCTTTGTACCATTGAAACTCCTGAGGGACCAAATATTGGATTGATTTCCTCTTTGAGTGTTTATGCAAAAGTTAATAAATTAGGATTTATTGAAACACCTTATCGTGAGGTAATTGAAGGTAAAGTGCAATTAGATTCAGATCCTATTTACTTAAGCGCAGAAGAAGAAGAAGAAAAGAAAATTGCTCAATCAATTACAGAAGTAAAAGATGATGGTCAAATTGCTGGAGATCGAGTTATTGCTCGATTAACAGGAGATTTTCCTATCGTTGAACCAAAAGAAATTGACTTGATGGATGTTGGAGCAAATCAAATTGCATCTATTGCAGCATCTTGTATTCCTTTCTTGGAAAATGATGATGCCAATAGAGCCTTGATGGGATCTAACATGCAACGTCAAGCCGTACCTTTATTAAGACCAAATTCTCCAATAGTGGGAACTGGAATTGAAGAGTTGATAGCAAGAGATTCGAGAGTGCTTATTCATGCAGCTCAAGATGGTGAAATCGTTTATGTAGATGCATTAGAAATTCACGTAAAGTATGATTTATCTGAAGATGATAGAATATGTCGATTCGAGGATGAAGTAAAAGTTTACAAATTAATTAAGAATAGAAGAACTAATCAAGGAACATCAATTAACCTCAAACCTATCGTTGCGAAAGGCGAAAAAGTTAAAAAAGGTCAAATCTTGGTTGAAGGATATGGAACTCAAAAAGGGGAATTAGCAATCGGTCAAAATATGACTGTTGCATTTATGCCTTGGAAAGGTTATAACTTTGAGGATGCGATTGTAATATCTGAAAGAGTCGTTTCTGAAGATATATTTACTTCTATTCATATTTCTGAATTCTCTTTAGAGGTTAGAGATACTAAACGTGGAATTGAAGAATTAACGTCTGACATTCCTAATGTAAGTGAAGAAGCTACAAAAGATTTAGATGAAAACGGAATCATTAGAATTGGTGCAGAGGTTAAAGCTGGCGATATTTTAATTGGGAAAATAACACCTAAAGGAGAAAGTGATCCCTCACCAGAAGAAAAACTTCTCCGTGCTATTTTTGGTGACAAAGCAGGTGATGTTAAAGATGCATCATTAAAAGTTAAGCCATCTGTTAAAGGAGTTATAATTAATAAAAAGATGTTCTCTAAAGCTGTTAAAGACAGAAAATCTAAAGCAGCAGACAAACCTCTATTAGCTCAAATTGATGTTGATATGGAGAAAGAATTAGCCGTTTTAAAAGGTGTGCTAATTGAAAAACTTCGTACAATAATTGGTGACAAGAAAAGTAAAGGTGTGTTCAATAATTTTAAAGAGGAGGTAATCAAGAAAGGGGTTAAATTCACCGAGAAAACGTTGAATAGCATTGAATTTATGCATATTAATCCAAAGAACTGGACCAAAGATGAGAAAATTGATGCTTTAATTGGAAGAACACTTCATAATTACAATTTTGCCGTTCAAGATGTAATGGGAGAATTTAAACGAAGAAAATTCCAAATATCAGTAGGAGATGAGTTGCCAAATGGAATATTACAATTGGCTAAAGTTTATTTAGCCAAGAAACGTAAACTTAAAGTAGGAGATAAAATGGCGGGTCGTCACGGAAATAAAGGTATTGTTTCTAGAATAGTTCGAAAAGAAGACATGCCATTTATGGCAGATGGAACTCCTGTAGACATTGTACTTAATCCATTAGGTGTTCCTTCTCGTATGAACTTAGGACAAATTTATGAAACTGTATTAGGTATGGCAGGACATAAATTAGGGAAGAAATTCGCAACTCCAATTTTTGATGGTGCAAGTATGGACGAAATCAATGAATTTACAGATGAAGCAGGTTTGCCAAGACATGGAAAAACCTATTTGTTTGATGGAGGAACTGGAGAGCGTTTTGATCAACCAGCTACTGTTGGAATCATTTATATGATTAAGCTAAGTCACATGGTTGATGATAAAATGCACGCACGTTCGATTGGACCATACTCATTAATTACGCAACAACCACTTGGTGGTAAGGCGCAGTTTGGTGGGCAAAGATTTGGTGAAATGGAAGTTTGGGCATTAGAAGCATTTGGAGCATCTAGTATCCTTCAAGAAATTCTTACCGTAAAATCCGATGATGTAATTGGAAGAGCAAAAGCTTATGAAGCTATTGTAAAAGGAAAGAATATGCCAACACCAGGAATACCAGAGTCTTTCAACGTATTGTTGAATGAGTTGAGTGGTTTAGGATTAAATATAACATTAGATAATAAATAAAATAGTCCCGTCCGCTTCGGGCGGGATATTTTAATTGTCATTAAATACAAAGAAACGTATGGCTTTCAGAAAAGAATCAAAAGTTGACAGTAGTTTTAATAGAATCATCATTAGTATGGCTTCGCCAGAGCAAATTCTTGCGAAATCAAATGGAGAGGTATTAAAACCTGAAACGATAAATTATAGAACATACAAACCAGAAAGAGACGGTTTGTTTTGTGAAAGAATTTTTGGACCAGTAAAAGATTACGAGTGCCACTGTGGAAAATACAAACGTATTCGATACAAAGGAATCGTATGTGATAGATGTGGCGTAGAAGTTACAGAAAAGAAAGTTCGTAGAGTACGTATGGGGCATATTAACTTGGTTGTGCCAGTTGCCCATATATGGTATTTTAGATCTTTACCCAATAAAATTGGTTATTTATTAGGTCTTCCTACTAAAAAATTAGATCAAATTATTTATTACGAAAGATACATCGTAATAAATGCAGGCGGTGTGATGAACGCAGAAGGAGAGCCTTTAGAATATATGGATTTCCTAACCGAAGAAGAGTATTTAGATATATTAGATGCATTACCAAAAGAAAATCAATATTTAGACGATAGTGATCCGAATAAATTCATCGCAAAGATGGGGGCAGAAGGAATTCACGATATTCTTCAAAAATTAGATTTAGATGCTTTGTCATTTGAATTAAGACACAAAGCAAATAACGAGACTTCTCAACAACGTAAAAATGAAGCTTTAAAAAGACTTCAAGTTATCGAATCCTTACGAGATTCTCAAAAAACTATTGAAAATCGTCCGGAATGGATGATTGTTAAAGTTGTTCCAGTCATTCCACCAGATTTAAGACCTTTAGTTCCATTAGATGGAGGAAGATTTGCAACATCTGATTTGAATGATTTATATAGAAGGGTTATAATAAGAAATAACCGTCTTAAGAGATTAATAGAAATAAAAGCTCCAGAAGTAATTCTTAGAAATGAGAAAAGGATGTTGCAAGAATCTGTGGATTCATTGTTTGATAATTCTCGTAAATCTTCTGCTGTAAAAACGGATAAAAACAGACCTTTGAAGTCTCTTTCTGATTCCCTGAAAGGTAAGCAAGGTCGTTTCCGTCAAAACTTACTTGGAAAACGTGTGGATTATTCTGCTCGTTCTGTAATTGTTGTTGGACCAACTTTGAAATTGCACGAATGTGGAATTCCTAAAGATATGGCAGCAGAATTATATAAACCATTCGTTATTCGTAAGATGATTGAAAGAGGTATTGTAAAAACTGTCAAATCAGCAAAAAAAATAGTAGATAAGAAAGAACCAGTTGTTTGGGATATTCTTGAAAATATTTTGAAAGGACATCCAGTATTATTGAATAGAGCACCTACACTTCACAGACTTGGTATTCAAGCTTTCCAACC
>CAMZLL010000127.1 GCA_947311505.1 uncultured Cryomorphaceae bacterium | reverse complement strand
TTGGAATACGGCATGCCACCAACATCGGGATTAGGCATAGGAATGGATCGATTGATTATGTTCCTAACCAACAATCCCGCCATTCAAGAAGTATTGTTCTTCCCTCAGATGCGCCCCAAAAAACTTTTCTTCTTATACTAAATCAACGGTTAGGAGGTTGTTATTTTTAGTAACTTTTGTCAATCCTAATTTTCCTAATGCTTTGATGCCTTTGTCCCATTGTTTGTTGCTCAGCCCTGCTCGCTCTTTTAATACTCCCAATTCCATTGTCTTTTCTTTTGTGATGATGTCAAAAATAGTTTTTTCGTTGTCTGCTAATTCTACTTTCTTTTGCTTCGTTTCGGGGCGCATCTGAGGGAAGAACAATACTTCTTGAATGGCGGGATTGTTGGTTAGGAACATAATCAATCGATCCATTCCTATGCCTAATCCCGATGTTGGTGGCATGCCGTATTCCAATGCACGTAAGAAATCCTGGTCTATAAATTCTCCGGCTTCATCGTCACCTTTTTGAGCCAATTTTACTTGGGCTTCAAATCGTTCTCTTTGATCTATTGGGTCGTTCAATTCTGTGTAAGCATTAGCTATTTCTTTACCGCAAACCATCAATTCAAAACGTTCGGTGAGTGAGGAGTCGTCTCTGTGCTCTTTGCATAGTGGCGACATTTCTTTTGGGTAATCTGTGATGAAGGTTGGTTGAATATAATTCCCTTCGCATTTTTCTCCAAAAATCTCATCTATTAATTTTCCTACTCCCATGGTGTCGTCCACTTCTATACCCATAGATTTTGCTGATGCTCTCAATTGCTCCTCTGTTTGATCTTTGATGTCGTAGCCGGTAAAGTCGATGATAGATTGTCGCATAGTAACTCGCTTATATGGAGCTTTGAAGTTGATTTTATGCACGCCAAATGTGGTTTCTGAAGTCCCATTAACAGCTATAGCACAATGCTCAAGCAATCGCTCCGTAAAATCCATCATCCAGTTATAATCTTTGTAGGCTACGTATATTTCCATAGCGGTAAACTCAGGGTTGTGTGTTCTGTCCATTCCTTCGTTTCTAAAGTTTTTAGAAAACTCATACACGCCATCAAAACCTCCTACGATTAATCTTTTGAGGTAGAGTTCGTTGGCAATACGCATATATAGAGGTATATCCAACGCATTGTGGTGTGTCATAAATGGGCGTGCTGCTGCTCCTCCAGGAATGCTTTGCAAAATAGGCGTTTCCACTTCCATATATCCTGCATCGTTGAAGAAGTTACGCATTGCGGTAAACAGTTTTGTTCGTTTTACAAATACTTCTTTTACCTGTGGATTTACAACCAAATCTACATAACGCTGACGATATCTCAATTCTGGGTCGACAAATGCATCGTGCACATTCCCCTCGGCATCCGTTTTTGGAAGTGGCAAGGGTTTAAGACATTTGCTAAGTAGCTCGAATTCATCTACGTGGATAGAAATCTCGCCTACTTTTGTTTTGAATTGATATCCTTTTACACCAATAAAATCTCCAATATCCAAAAGTTTTTTGAAAACATCGTTGTACATGGTTTTATCTTCGCCTGGGCAAATTTCATCTCTATTAATATAAATCTGAATGCGACCTTCGCTATCTTGCAACTCCGCAAATGAGGCTTTTCCCATAATTCTACGGCTCATTATTCTTCCAGAAATGCAAACTTGCTTTCCGTCTTCAAAGCTATTCTTGATTTCGATCGAAAGTGTATCTACTGGATAAAGCGCAGCAGGATAGGGTTCTATACCTAAATCTCTTAGTTTGGTTAGGGATTGTCTTCTTAATTGTTCTTGTTCTGAAAGTTGCAACATATTGATATCTTCGTTTATTTCGCTTGCAAAAATAGTTTATTCATAAGAAATAAAAAACTATTTTTGAATATCCCTGAAAATAATGCTTGAAAATCTGTATTATTGCAATTGAAAAACGATAACCAAAACAAATGAAAAGATTAGTTTCTATTTTTACCACACAACTGAAAGAGGCTTTGATAATTGGTGCTGAAGCGCAATTAAGACCTAATGAAAAAGAAATTCATAATGTATTGATAACTGGACTTGGAGGTTCTGGAATTGGAGGTAAAATAGTGTCACAATTGGTTGCAGATGAATGTAATGTACCTATCGTAATCAACAATACCTACGATGTGCCTTCTTTTGTGAATGAAAAAACATTGGTTATTGTAAGTACTTTTTCGGGAAACACTGAAGAAACATTATTTGCACTCAAATCTGCTCAAAATAAAGGAGCAGAAATCGCAATCATCACATCTGGAGGAGAAGCGTTAGAAATCGCAAAATCGAATAATTACAATCATATAATATTGCCTCCTGGAGATTCGCCAAGAGCTATGTTTACTTACAGTTTTACACAACAATTTTATCTATTAAACCATTATGGATTGATTGGGGGGGAGTTTGTGGCAGATATCGAAGCATCTATTAATTTGTTGGATTCCGAAAATGTATCCATAAAATCTGAAGCGGCAGCTATTGCCAAACAATTGAATGGAAAAACGACTGTAATCTATGCTGAAGCAAAATTTGAAGGTGTAGCTACTCGTTTTAGGCAACAATTAAATGAAAATGCAAAAGTCTTATGCTGGCATCATGTTTTTCCAGAAATGAACCACAACGAGCTTGTGGGGTGGGCTGGAGGATCAGATAATCTCGCGGTCGTAGTTTTTAGAAACGAGGATGACTTTGGCAGAACACAAGTAAGAATGGATATTTCGAAAGAAGTATTTAAAAAGCACACATCTACGTATATCGAAATAAATTCAAAAGGAGAAAGTGCAATCGAGAAAGCGTTGTATTTAATATTACTAGGCGATTGGATTTCTGTAGATTTAGCGGCTATATTAGGTGTGGACGATATAGAGGTCAATATTATCAGCCATTTAAAAGGCGAATTGGCAAAATTAAAATGAAGCCATCTGTTACCTTTAGAAACTTAGGTCTTATTGCTTATCAAGAAGCTTGGGATTATCAAACGAAATTGTTTGATACCAATGTACAACTAAAAATAGCCAATAGAAAACGAGAAGAGGGGGCTGCCAAAAAGCCTACCAAAAATTATTTATTGTTTTGCGAGCATCCGCATGTATATACTTTAGGAAAGAGTGGAAGCGAAAGTCATCTGTTGATAAACGAAGCTATTCTAAAACAACAAAACGCTACCTATATAAAAACCAATCGAGGAGGAGATATTACTTATCATGGTCCAGGGCAAATTGTAGGTTATCCTATATTTGATTTAGAAGAATACTTTTTTACGGATATTCATAAATATATGAGGTTTTTAGAAGAAGTTATCATCAAAACTTTAGCAGAATATAATATATCAGGAGGTAGAGTAGAGGGAATGACGGGCGTGTGGTTAGAAGGAGAAACGGATCGAGCTCGAAAAATATGTGCAATGGGGGTGAAAAGTAGTCGTTGGGTAACGATGCATGGTTTTGCCTTGAATGTACAGCCTGATATGACGTATTTCAACAACATAGTACCTTGTGGAATTGTAGATAAAAAAGTAACCTCTTTGGCGCAAGAACTTGGACGAGAAATTCCATTAGAAGAAGTTCATAAAAAACTTAAAAAACATTTTTCAAATATATTTGAATTTAACTATACCTATACAGATGATTAAGAAAGCTACCTATACAAAATCCGTAACATTAAGTCTTTTATTACTTCTCTTTGTGTTCCTAACAGGTTGCCAAAAAGACCCAAAAGCCAATGAAGCTATCGGTTTTTTATTTGGAATGTTTGTCTTTTTAATCGGAACAATCTTGACGGGGCTGCCTGCTGTAATACTCGCAGCTGTAAGCGTGTCGTCTTCTCGAAAATCTATTCCAATACTGGCAATCCTATTCACTGTAGTGTATTTTATTTTTTTTGTAGCAATGTTTTCAAACCTTAGCTTTACTGAAAATAGTGAGGTTACAATGATTTTTCCTGTGGTCAGTTTGCTTATTTTAGGACTTAGCATTGTGTTAATAGTAAGAGGGTTTAGAAAAAGGGCTACTGGATATGCATCCCTTAGTGATGCTGATAATTCTACTGTTTTAGATGCGATTATTGACGGAGAAAATGATGACGAATTACTAGATTAACAAATGAAAAAAGACATTAACATTCCAAAGGTAGAAGGCGTAGGTATCGCTATCGTAAAAGAAACAGTTGCTGGTGAATCCGCTTTCAAGGCACATATTGTTAATTTTAATATGCACCAGATTACCAATATTCTAATTTCTACAAAAGGGTATGGGCGAATAGGAGATCAAGAAATAAAAACGTCTCGATTCAATCATTTTATTGGAGTTTTAGATACTGAATCTTCTAAGCCTATCGAGGTGGTTTCCGAGGAGGTGTTCGGACTGTATAATGAGTTTTTTGTAACCTACTATATTGGCAGAACAATTTATGATAAAAAATACATTTTCGTGCCTGAAAGCATTCAAGAAAAGCATTTTATAGAAATTTCTATTTTAGAGACAAAAGGTGTGTTGATTCGGTAGGGGTACGTAGTGTTTTTAACTTATTCTACTCCAATTGGGCTTTCTTTTCATTTGTCTGATGAGTTCTTTTCGTACGGGGTAATTCTTTTTGTGTTGGATGTTTTCATCCTCGTCTAATAATTCAGTAGCTGCTATTCGAGCCATATTTAAAATTTGATTGTCTTTTGCTAAATCGGCAATTTTTAAATCTAAGATGCCACTTTGTTGTGTGCCCATAATATCTCCAGGTCCTCTCATTTGGAGATCTACTTCGGCTATATCAAATCCGTCATTGGTGCGCACCATAGTCTCCATTCGCTTCTTTCCATTTTCGCTAAGTTTATAGCCAGTCATCAATATACAGTAGGATTGCTCAGCTCCTCTACCAACACGTCCTCTGAGTTGATGCAGTGTAGATAATCCAAATTTCTCTGCACTTTCTATTACCATCACAGAGGCATTGGGAACATTTACACCAACTTCAATAACCGTTGTAGCTACTAAAATTTGTGTTTTTCCTTCAGCAAAAAGATTCATTTCGTATTCTTTATCGGCTGGTTTCATTTGTCCGTGTACGATTGAAATCTGATAATCAGGTCTCGGAAATCTTCTAGAGATACTTTCATAACCGTCCATTAAATCTTTGTATTCAAATGCTTCAGATTCTTCTATCAATGGATATACTATATATACTTGTCTTCCTTTTTTAATCTCGTCTTCTATAAACTGAAATAGAACCAATCTTTTGGAGTCAAAATAATGAATCGTTTTTATGGGTTTACGTCCGGGGGGCAATTCATCAATAACACTTATGTCTAAATCTCCATAGAACGTCATTGCTAATGTTCGGGGGATGGGCGTTGCAGTCATAACTAAAATGTGCGGAGGGTTGTGGTTTTTTTTCCAAAGCTTCCCACGTTGTGCTACTCCAAATTTATGTTGCTCATCGATAATAGCAATTCCTAGGTTTTGAAAAACGACTTTATCCTCAAGTATTGCATGTGTGCCGATAAGAATCTGAATCGTTCCATCCCTCAAGTCGGCATCAATTTGTTTTCGTTTAGCTGTTTTTGCAGAGCCAGTTAGGAGGTCAACCTTCACTCCCATAGGTTCCATAAATTCATTCATTGAATGAAAATGTTGTGTTGCCAAAATCTCAGTAGGAGCAAGGATGGTGGCTTGAAAACCGTTGTCCAATGCAATGAGCATCACTAATAATGAGACCAATGTTTTTCCACTTCCTACATCTCCTTGCAAGAGCCTATTCATATGAAATCCAGAAGAAAGGTCTTTCCGAACTTCTTTCACTACTCGTTTTTGTGCGCCTGTCAATTCAAATGGTAAATGATTTTTGTAGAATGTGTTGAAGTGAGTGCCTACGGTTTCAAAAACATATCCTGTAGATTTGCTACGGGAAACCATCTTTTGCTTGATTAACGCCATTTGTAAGAAAAATAATTCTTCAAATTTTAATCGAATTCTAGCTTTTTTAAGCAAATCTTGATGGTCAGGAAAATGAATTTGTCGCAATGCTGTTTCTCGATCCATCAATTGATATTGATGTTCGATTTCAGGTGTAAGCGTGCTGTCTATTTTGCCAACGCATAGATTGGTCAACGAACGAATTATTTTTTCTAGTCCTTTACTGTGCAGTCCTTTTGCTCCTAGTTTTTCGCCAGAATTATATACCGGTTGTAGGTTGCCAGATTTGGTTTGCGTGATGTGGTATTTTTCTACATCAGGGTGGGCAATGTTATATTTTTTTCCAAAGCGTGTCACCTTGCCGAAGAGTGTGAACTCTTCATCAGACTTAATCAAGGGCTCTACCCATTTTATGCCCTTGAACCAGACCAGATCTATGGAGCCAGTGTCATCATAAAATTTGGCAACCAATCTTTTTTTTCTTCCTTCACCAAGTACACGCACATCGTTAATGCGTCCTTTCATTTGCACGGCAGCTTCTGCATAAAAGCAACTTCTTACGGGGGTAAAGCTAGATTTATCAATGTACCTAAATGGGTAATACTCCAATAAATCTCTATAGGTGTAGATGTTTAATTCATCTTGTAGGCTCTTTGCTCGTTGAGGTCCTACCCCTTTTAAATACGCTATTTCAGTTGTTAGAAATTGATACACAGTCGCATGTTGTTAGGGGATACTGTATAGGTTGATTCTTATGAAATCTGAATAACGAGTTATCTGTACGATTTCATTATAGCTTTTGGTAAACCACCGAAAGGATTTAAACTTATAATAATCTGTGTCAACATTCTTGAGGCTATTAAATGGCGTGCCATAAATTGACACTAGAAGTTCGGTTAGCTTTTGATAAATATATGAATTGTTATCAGATTCATATTCATTTATTCTAATGGAAAAGTTGTTCAGGTTGTAGTCAAAATAATATTGATTTCCTTGCGTATAGTTTTCTGCGGTAAACCATGTTTTCCCCTCGTTTTCTATGCCGTTATAGTTTGTGTCTAATTTTGAAAATTCATACATAGTTGTAGCTCCTATTCTTATTTTACTTACTACATTGGTAATGTAGCTTTCTAAATGCGAAAAATCATATTCTTGATTGGAAGTCGGGTAGTGATTTGGTGCGTCATCAACTAACTCCAATGAATAATCATACATCCAAAAGTTTTTGTGTTGTTCATCAAATTTGTAGCTCACCAACCATTGATCGATGTACTTGACAACTTTGAAAGTTTCCAATTGGTTTTCGCCATTATCTACAGAAAAAATACAGTCGCAAAGTGCTTCTGTTTTTTCTTTATTGAGGATGCAAGTGTCTATCGCTAAGAAGTTTACTGAATTATAATAGGAGCTAAATTTGGATAATTTTCTTACGGTATTTTTAGATTCATTGTTGCAATGGCTTTCAGCATAATCAAAATTCTGATAGATTAAGCTAGTAAAGAGCTCTTGAATCGCCATTTTTGCTAGCCATGTATCATCATTTTCTACAATGGGGGTGTTGTTGTTAGAGCAACTATTACAGCTAGTAAGGTTGGCTATGCCAATCAAACTTAAAATGGACATAGAGAATAACTGTATTTTGCTAAGTTGAAATCGCATAGTTGTTTTGTAAGTTGTAAAGATATAATTAATCTTTAAGTGTTATTCTACTTTTTGGAGGTGCAATTTAAAAAACAATACTATTAATCATAGTCTCTAATTCTTTGAGTTCTTCTGGTGAAGAGTAAGAAAGAATAAACGATACTGAAAAACCATCTTTTAATATGGAGTAGTAGTTTTGTGAGATTTCTAGGTCTCCACCATTCAGGTGAGCCGTAAATAGAGAAGCTTCTAGGTCTCCCAATTTACACTCTTTGATTTCATCAAACTTATAAGGCAAATCTAACCTACTTAATTGTATTTTTGCAGCATTGCTATAATCCTCTGACGTACTAATTCCACGAGAGTTATTCAAATTTTCGGCCACCACCATCATAGATGGATTAAATGCTATAGACGTGCCAACAGGTTCTTTAAATAACGTAAATAGATAAGCGGTATTAATTTCTGCAGCATCTATGATTTTATTTGACAATTCATCACCACCTATTAATTCTTGCCCTTTTGCGATTACTTGATTGGTTTCTTCTTTGGATAATAGCGTCCAGTCTGTATTATATTTAAATTCAAAATTGAAATAATCGTTTGTATAATATCCATTTTCAGAAGTTCCATAATCAAAACTGTTAGGTAGGTTTTTTCCTTCGTCATTGAGGACGGTATTATTTGTACAACTAGAGAGCGTTAATAAAAGACTTAAAAGAGTGAGGTTTTTAAAATGATGGGAACATTTGTTTTTTAACGTCTTCATTATTTTAAAAACCTTCCGTTGTGAATAATATAGCCAAAGGTAACCAGAAGTGATAGTGGTTTTTCTCGTAAGGCATAATAATTTATTCCCGCGCTAAGTGGTCCGATAGGTGAATGATACACCAAACTCCCAGAAGACACTATAGATACCGGGTCAACATTAGTTAAATCATAAGAAGGTTGATTAAAACTGTTGGGCTTTATGGTGTAAATGGGTTGAAAAAAGTACAAAGCACCTCTAAATTCAGCATTGTCGAGAAAGGAGTAGATCAACTCGCCTCCTACGGAAGCAAAATAATGCGTGCTATAACTGCTCAATAAAAACGTTCGGCTTTCTGGGGTGGGTTGAAAATTAGGAGAGGCTATTATCGTTGCAGTATAATTATCTAAAAAGTTTTCAGTAAATAGTGCAGATGCGTCTAAGTTTAACCCTACAGATAAATTGGCATTAAGCTTAAAGTAGTGCATCATTTTTAGTCGAAAACTAAGCATTTGCTGTGGTATTTCTATCGAGGGTATGGTCAAGAAAGAGGTGCTACCAGGGAAGGTGTTTTCAAAACCATTAAAATACTTGATTTTAAAACTGACGCTTCCTCCTTCAGAGGCGTATTGTTTTCTATTTAAGGTAGATTGTAAATAATCTAAGTGATATACACTCCCAAGTAGGCTTGATATATCGCTTGTGTCAGTAGGTGTAAATCCATCGTTTTGATAATATCTATTTTCTATCTGTCCATAATCATAACCAAAGTTCAATTTGCCTATCCTGCCGATAGGAGTGCTGATCGTAACGCCTGCAAGTCTTTCATTTTCTACAATAAAAGAAGGTCTGGACTCTTCAAAAAAGGTAGTAAAGCTCCTGAAATAGTCCCAACGACTGGTGAGGGCTTCCAATTTTAAAGAAAAAGGTATTTTAAAGTTAAAGTCGAAAACAGTAGCTACCATAGTTGATCCATAGAATTTTCCAAAATAAGAAGCTCCTTCCGCTCGCATTCCTATTTTGCCAAAGCGACTATATTTTAAGCCCACATATCCAGTGTTGATAGGCTTAGATGAAAATACGCCACCAAATTTGATTGCAAAAGGTTTTTCGGGATAAGCCTGTAGCGACAATATATAATTGCCCGTTTTGGGATTCATGGTAGCTACAGGATAAATAAACCTCATTTTTTCATCCGTAACCAACCAAAAGTATCTTTTCTTAAGCGTCTTAATATCGATAATTTTATCCCTTTTCATTAGCGCTTTCTTGATATACTCCGCTTGTTTTTCATTAACGCCTTCGACCTCTATAGATTCAAAATTAACCGACCTTATCTTGGAGTAAAATAGCTTTCGTTGTTCCTCTACTTCTATTTTTGAAACCCTACGCTGTACCAAAGATTTAATGTCGTCCATTGCCGCCATTGTAGCGTTGTAGCCAGCTTCAATAGCTTTATCTGCTTTGTCAAAGCCGAAAATTCCAATAGGTTGATCGGGTTCTATTAAGATTCCGTTTTCGCAGATTATGGTAGATGGTCTTCTATCAATGATCATTGATTTTAGTTGAGAAATCACATCATCTTCTTGCGGGGGGGAGGTTGTATCTGTGAAGTTAATACCAATAATAATATCTGGAAAAAATTCACTGTACATAACATCTGTTGGGAAGTTGTTGTACAAACCTCCATCAAACATTAAGCTACCGTTAACCTTAAGCGGTTTTAGATATCCAGGATATGTCATAGAAGCTCGTACAGCTTGGTTTAAGTGTCCTTCTTTGAATACTACTTCTTTTTTATGCTCAATATCTGATGCTACACATCTAAAAGGAACAAATAAGCTATCAAAATCGTATTTAACGCTGGCACTAATTCCGGAAAAAGCCGCCATACTTTCAAAATCAAGTAGTATAGAATTGTTGAAATTAGTGGGGATTACTTTTGACAACTCAAATCGATTGGTAAGTTTAAAATTAACCCAAGCGGCATCTTCTGATGATTTTCTAAAAAAGTAATCAAACTTTTTTTCGACACCTCCAAAAGACATTAGTTGAAATTTTTTGTCTGTAACCAATGAGTCCATCACTTCTGGAGACCAGCCCGCAGCGTACATTCCTCCGACCATC
The DNA here is from genome assembly GCA_947311505.1 of uncultured Cryomorphaceae bacterium. Lineage (GTDB taxonomy): Bacteria > Bacteroidota > Bacteroidia > Flavobacteriales_D > Parvicellaceae > Parvicella. The sequence goes on along the minus strand of CAMZLL010000127.1, from coordinate 387 downwards.
GCTCCTGCGCTTGTGCCGGTTATATAATCTATTGGGATACCATTTTCTTCTAAGGCTCTCAAAACTCCGATATGCGAATACCCTAATGCTCCTCCGCCACTCAGTACTAAGCCAACTTTTTGAGCATTTACAGTACTTCCGACTAGAACTAGAAACAATAGAATATATAACTTTCGTAGAGGCATAATTTCATTTACACAACAAATATCTAAATTTTAACATTAAAATGACATAAAAAACGAGTGATTTGTTAAATAATTGTTTTTATGACTGGTTCAGATTTCCTTTGATTTATTTGCTAATTTCCTATTTCATAGCCAAACTGCCTGCTATAATTGAAGATGCTCAAAATTGGGGTTGTATTTCCTTTTCTAATACCATTAAGGG
>CAMZLL010000126.1 GCA_947311505.1 uncultured Cryomorphaceae bacterium | reverse complement strand
GATCAGGTTTTATAACATATTTCTTGTTTTTATCAAACAAATCAGCATTAAACGGTAATTTTTCGTCTATCAATACTCAAAAATACTCAACATCAGCATATCTAGATCGAAGTTTTTTAGCATCATATTCACGAATTGCTCTCTGAGACATAAGAAAAAAGCATCTAAAACACTAAAACTATAAGAGAAATAAAAAGAATATATGAAATTTTATAAGAAACACAATTGTATTTAAAAATAAAAATCCTATACTACGACGGATGAAAGAACTCCTTCCTGATGAATCATTAGCAAAGAAATTGATCACCAAATGATTTTGGTTATATTTTTTTAGTTTCTTGATTGCACCACTAGGATATATTATAAGAATTTTGATATCATCAGATCTCGCAGTAAAAGAAGTATGAATACTGTATGGAATTATAGGTTTTATATCCATGATAGCTGCATATAATGACCTCTGAATGACCGAGAGTTTACATCATTTTATTCCGAGATTTATCGTCTAAAAAAGAATGGATAAGGTGAAATCTATCCTTGTTTATGCATTTCTTACACAGATGATCACCGGAATATTAATTGCTGGATTATTTTATTTTTGATCAGATTGGTTAGCTCTTCATTATTTTAAAACAGAAAGTGCAAGTCATATATTAAAAGTATTTTCTCTTTATTTCATAGGATATAATTTTTTTCAAGTGCTTTCTACTTTTTTTCTGGATACCCAAAAAGTATTCCAAACGAAAATTATAGAATTTATTAGAATTGCAGGTATTGCGATCACTACAGCATTTTTGTTTTTTACAAAAACAGGAACTTTAGAAAACTACTCTATTGCATGGGTTAGTGGTTTATATATAGGTATTATTACTGCCTTGTTCATATTTTTAAAATATTTTTATAGAGAACACTTCCAATGAGAAAAAATACTGCGAAATACTGCTTTATTTAAAGAAATTAGCAAGTATGCTTTGATGGTTTTTCTCGGAGCATCCGCAGGAACAATATTATCACAAATAGATCTACAGATGGTTATCTATCTCCTTTGAGCAAAATCAGCGGGATATTATACAAATTACCTCAGTATTATATCAATTTCATCAATTATTATTTGACCTATTATTTTACTTCTTTTCCCTTTATTTTCAGAACTTCATGCAAAAAAAGATACAACAAAAATACTGCTCTTGAAGGAGATGTTAGTAAACAACTTCATCATTCTTTCTATCGCATTTAGTGTGTTCTTTTTTGTTTTTGCAGAACCTATAGCATTAGTTCTTTTTGGTGAGAAGTTTATACTTTCATGAAACATCCTACAGTACTCTATCTTATTTTTGGTCTTTCAATTTTTACTAAGCATTAACTTTAGCATCTTGGCAGGAATTGGAAAAGTTAAAGAAAGAGCAAAAATAGTCTTTATAGCCGTAATATTTAATTTTACTACAAACTATTTTTTCATCCAATGGCTATGAATATATGGAGCAGCTTTAGCAACCTGAATTGGTTGGATACTTATGCGAATTTTATGAGAAAGATTTTTATGAAAATGATATTGCAGCAAGATAGATTGGAAAAATATTTTTATAAACTTCTTTGCATTTAGTTTTATATGAATATTTTTATTCTATTATGTGTTCCCATTATTTGCTTGGGACAATAGATGGATAAGTTTAGGGTATTTGTTTGTCATATTTTTCATTTACCTTTGCTTTTTTATTGGAGTTAATTATGGTAAAATGAAGTGATTGGTTTTAGAGGTTAAAAGAATTAAATGAAAAAAATAGCATTAATAACTGGAATAACAGGACAAGATGGATCTTACTTAGCAGAATTTTTATTAGAAAAATGATACCAAGTACATGGAATGAAGAGAAGAACTTCATCATTCAACACAAAAAGAATAGATCATATTTTTAACGAAGAAGGGTTTTATCTTCACTATGGAGATATTACCGATTCAGCAAATCTTATAAAACTCGTACATGATGTTCAACCAGATGAAATATATAATCTTGCGGCACAGTCTCATGTAGCAGTAAGTTTTGATATGCCAGAATATACAGCGAACTGTGATTGATTATGAACTTTAAGACTCTTAGAGGCTATTAGAATTAATTGATTATCAAAAAAAACAAAATTCTATCAAGCTTCTACTTCAGAACTTTTTGGTGGACTTGATTATAATAGACCAGAAAATTGATATAATGAAAACTCTCCTATGCACCCTAGAAGTCCTTATGGATGTGCAAAATTATATGCAATGTGGATAGTTAGAAATTATAAAGAAAGTTATAATATATTTGCTTGTAATGGAATACTCTTTAATCATGAATCTCCGAGAAGATGAGAAATTTTTGTAACTAGAAAAATTACAATGGCAGTTGCAAAAATAAGTTTATGATTACAAGAAAAATTAGAGCTTTGAAATTTAGATGCAAAAAGAGATTGGGGGCATGCAAAAGATTATGTTAGAGGGATGTGGCTTATGTTACAACAAGAAGAACCTGAGGATATTTGCCTTGCTACGGGAGAAGCCCATAGTGTTAGAGAGTTTGTCAATCGAAGTTTTGAAGAAGTATGAATACAAATAGAATGGCAGTGAAAGTGAATAGATGAAGAATGATATGATAAAAAAACTTGAAAATGTTTAGTGAAAGTTAATCCAAGATATTTTAGACCAGATGAAGTTGAATTTTTACTTTGAGATAATACGAAAGCAAAAGAAAAACTTTGATGGAAGCCAAAATATACTGTTAAAGAAATGGTTAAGTGTGATTTAGAAAAATTTAAAAAACAAGAAATATTAAGAAATCATAGATATGAAATTTTAGAACAATATGAAATATAAATATGGAAAAAGATGCAAAAATATATATAGTTGGACATAGATCATTAGTATGATTTGCAATTTTAAGGAAATTAGAAGAATTGTGATATAATAATTTAATTTATAAAACACACAATGAATTAGATTTAAGTCAACAAGAAGAGGTTAAAAGCTTTTTTGACAAAGAAAAACCTGAATATGTTTTTTTAGCAGCAGCAAAGGTTGGTGGTATTTTGGTAAATAATAATTTTCCAGCAGAGTTTATTTATCAAAATCTTCAGATTCAAAACAATGTAATTCATCAATCATATAAACATAATGTTAAGAAATTACTCTTTTTGTGATCTAGTTGCATCTATCCAAAAGATTGTCCACAGCCCATGAAAGAAGAATATCTATTATCATGAAAATTAGAACCTACAAATGAACCCTATGCAATAGCAAAAATAGCCTGAATAAAGATGTGTCAAAGTTACAATAGACAATACAAAACAAATTTTATAGCCTGTATGCCAACAAATTTATATTGACCAAATGATAATTTTGATTTAGAAAATTCTCATGTTTTACCTGCTATGATTAGAAAATTTCATGAAGCAAAAATAAATAATCAAAAAGAAGTTATACTTTGGTGAGATTGAAGTCCTATGAGAGAATTTTTGTATGTAGATGATATGGCTGATGCTTGTATTTATATGATGAATAATTTTAATCTAACAGAAGAGCAAAATAAAAAATGAGAAATATTTTTTAATATATGAACTTGAAAAGATGTTACAATAAAAGAGCTTGCAAATACTATAAAAAAAATTATATGATTTGAGTGAGAGATTATTTGGAATGATAGTAAGCCGAATTGAACACCAAGGAAGTTGCTTGATGTGAGTAAATTAGAGAGAGCTTGATGGAGGTATAAGGTTGAGTTGGAAGGGTGAATTGAGAAAAGTTTTGGGTGGTTTTTAGAAAAATTTATTAAATAAATTTAAATATTATGATAAAAGAAATATTAAGAAAAATTAAAATATTGTTGAAATCAAATAATAAAAAACAAATGTTTTTAAAACATTTTTGATTCAAAGAAAGTTATTCTCAGAGGTGAGAAGATATCATATTAATGAATTTTTTTAAAGAAAACTATAAGTGATTTTATGTAGATATATGAGCAAATGATCCTATCATATTAAATAATTTTTATTTATTTTAT
>CAMZLL010000125.1 GCA_947311505.1 uncultured Cryomorphaceae bacterium | reverse complement strand
TCAGCATTACGCTGTCATTAGATCTGTTGTTGATACTACGATAAAAAATTCTCAAAGTGTGTTTGAGGCGCTGACTAATTTAGCAAATCAAAATATCAGTACTGCTGAGTAGTAACAAATAAAAAAACTTAAAAAAAGGTTCTACGCATCCAAACGGATGCGTTTTTTTTGTTTCATATTTTGACAAAAATTCATTAGGATGTGCCATTTTGTACTTGAAATTGGGTGCATTTAACTAACTTGATTTAAAATGTGACATTTTGACCCAAATAAACGTATTGGCAACGAATTTGAAAAAGAAAAAACTATGTTTAAAAAACGTAAGAAAATGAGTAAAGAAGAAGTAAAAGAAAATGAAACAGAAAACGTGCAAAACGAAACTGTGGATACCGAGCATGAGTCAACTGAAGACCAAAATACAGAAGAAGCCGTTCAAGAGGAGTTAAGTCCATTAGAGCTTAAAGAAATTGAATATAAAGAGTTAAATGACAAGTACATCCGTTTGTTTAGTGAGTTTGATAATTTTAGAAAACGTACCGCTAAAGAAAAGATAGAGTTGCGAATGACAGCAGGAGGAGATGTAATCAAAGAATTGCTACCTATCCTAGATGATTTTGATCGAGCAGCGAAATTCAACACTGATTCCGATGATATTGAAGCAATCAAAGAAGGCTTTAACCTGATTCATAATAAAATAGATAAAAATCTTGAAGCTAAAGGGTTAAAGCAAATGGACGCTCTTGGTAAAACGTTTGATGTTAATTTCCATGAAGCTTTAACTCAGATTCCTGCTCCATCAGAAGATATGAAAGGAAAGGTTGTAGATGTCATTGAAAAGGGGTATTTGTTAAACGATAAGGTGCTTAGGTTTGCAAAAGTAGTCGTAGGACAGTAATAATTCAAAGAAAATAGAATGAGTAAAAGATGTTATTACGAAATACTAGGTGTTAGTAAATCTGCTTCAGACGGAGAGATAAAGAAAGCCTATAGAAAAATGGCAATCAAATTTCATCCAGATAAAAACCCCGATGATAAAGGGGCGGAAAAGAAATTTAAAGAAGCCGCTGAAGCTTATGAGGTATTAAGTGACGGAAACAAAAAAGCAAGATACGACCAATTCGGACATGCAGGTATGGATGGCGGTGGCGGATTCGGTGGCGGATTTGGCGGAGGCGGTATGAATATGGATGACATATTCTCGCAATTTGGAGATATCTTCGGAGGCGGAGGTTTTGGTGGCGGTAGAAGAAGAGGTGGTCAAAGAAGACGAAAAGGATCTGACCTTCGTATCAAGATAAAATTAACTTTGTCAGAAATGGCGGCAGGTGTAGAAAAGAAAATTAAAGTCAAGAAATCTGTTGTTGCAGATGGAGTTGATTTTAATACTTGCTCTACCTGCAATGGTACCGGGCAGACTGTTAGAATTACAAACACCGTATTAGGGCAAATGCAGATGGCTGCTACTTGTAGCTCATGTCAAGGTACTGGGCAGATAATAGGAAATAGACCTCCAGGAGTAGATTCGCAAGGATTGAAAAAAGAAGAAGCCGTTGTGACGATAAACATTCCAGCAGGAGTGGAAGAAGGTATGCAGTTGGCAATGCAAGGAAGTGGAAATGAAGTGGCAGGAGGTATAGCAGGAGATCTTTTGATTCAGATTATAGAAATAAAACACGATCAACTAGAAAGACATGGTAGTGACGTGCATTATGATTTGCATATCAATTTTATAGACGCAGCATTAGGAACATCAGTGGAAGTACCTTTAATAGACGGCAAAGCCAAAATAAAAATAGAACCGGGAACACAAAGTGGAAAAACCTTAAGGTTAAAAGGAAAAGGTTTTCCTGATGTAAATGGATATGGAAAAGGAGATCAACTGATTAATATTCAGATTTGGACACCAAAGAAATTATCTAAAGACGAAAAAACAGCACTCGAAGCAATGCGAGACAGTCCTAATTTCAAACCGAACGAAAAAGAAGCCAAAGGATTCTTTCACAGAATGAAAGATCATTTTAGGTAGATTTGTAAAAATAAAAAAGCTCCAATTAAGAAATTTATTGGAGCTTTTTGTTTTGTAGGATGTTTAATATTTTGCCAGTCTTATTTTTTTGTTAAATATCATTTTCACATAATTAGGGTCCAAATTGTCGTCCCAGCCGATGAGGTATCTCGTTAATGGGCTAATCTCCAGAGACTCTATTTTTCGATCTGCAAAAGCCATTATCTCATCCGGAAATTCCCGCATAGCAAATGATTTTTTCTTGCGAGCTTTTCGAGCATTGTCATACGGAGTGATGTATAAATCCCATGCGCCAAATAAATGCAAAAATTCATGCGCAATTACACTGGGCTCTTTGAAACTAACCACAGCGTATTCTGGTGAATCGTCTTGTGCCGTATGCACAGCTACGGAAATTTCATCTGTATAATAGTTGTTTACAAAATAGACTAGCGCTACATTATCCGTTTTATGAATATCTCTTAATTTTGCTAGTAAACGCTCTCTATCTTTGGGTTTTACCTTAGTAGCTGTTATCGTACTGGTGTCTTTTGGATATACGCTCAATACTTTTTTTCCTATTTTATCAGCCCATCTATCAAGGTACTTTACGCCATTTACAGAAAGTAAAGTGCCGCTCAATGTTTTTCGGGGGAAGTTTTGACGAATCGGAACAACCTTTTTTTTAGTTTGATGATAGTCCACCTTTATGTTGAGTCCAATGTCAGATAAATCTGCTTGATCCTCGATCCAGTTCATAGCCTTTCTTACTGAGTCCAATGCCGATTCGATGTCGAAAGTAGTCCAAGAATTGGTGTATTTTGTGTCCACAAATACGCAGTACATTATCACTTTTTTTTCTAATTTTTTGCAAACATTGTTCTCAACGGACGCTATATGATAATCTCCTTTGGGTCGCAAATGAAACAATGAACATCGGGTTAAAACTATGGCGAAAACCACCAAACTAATATTTCTTATTGAAGTTTTCATACTCTAATAATGTTGAGAAAATAAAAAAGTAACCCATGTAACTGAAAAAAATAAACTAAATTTGAATAAATGAAAACAATTATGATAACACTACTAACATTGTCCATGTTAGTAGCGAGTAAGGGAATGGCTCAAAAAGGAAACGTAGAGCTTAGCTTACATAGTTTTGATTTAGAATTAAAATCAAGACCTGAAATTCTTAAATATACTTTTGATAAGGACGATAATTACATTATTCTAAAAAGACAGTCCATTAAAGGGCCTGGAGGGTGGAGGTATTATCTTGAGACAAGAGATTCTGATGGAGAAAAAATAAGCGTAAAAGAAATCAGTAGTAAATTAGATGCCGATAACTATCCTATAATGCTTGTAACTCTTTTGCAGGATAGGATTGTCGTTTTTTCTTCTAAGTTTAATAAAGCACAAAATAATGAAAAGTTTCTGTTTCAAACTATAAACATAAATAATCTCAAAGTATCTCAAAGAGAAATATTTTATGATATTACCTATGAAAAGCGAAATAAAAGACCGATTTTTAGTATGCAAGTTTCTAAAAATAAGAAGTATTTTCTAATTACTACAATACCTCCTTATAAAAAGAAAGAAAAGCAGTTTATCACCCTTGAGTTGTTAGATCAGGATTTAAAATCGATATGGAGACAAGAGAATTATGATTTTGACGAGTTGGATAAGAATTATCTTTTAGTAGATTACGTGGCTGGCAATACTGGAGAAGCTTATGTCTTAGGGAAAGTAAAGCTAGACAATGAAAACAACACCTATCAGCTATTTAAGTTTGATAAAAAAGGCGTTGATAAAGAAGAATTGGAATTAGGAGAAATTGAATCTCAAGGAACCTCATTAATTGCTGATGTCAGAGGGGGCTTATTTGTTACAGGATACTTCACTAATGGGGATACCCGAGGAGTAAAGGGAATGTTTTTGAAAAAGATAAATAAAAGTGATTTAAGCTTCGAAAAAGAAGTGGAAGTTGATTTTTCTGATGAAATGCTATTGTTTGGTAAATCTGTCAAAAGACAAGAAAAGACAAAGAAAAAAGCAAAGAAAAAAGATTTTGAAATTGGGGTTTTTCACTTGAAAATGGAATATATAAGATATGATGATGCTGGAAATATCTACGTGATTGGTTCTCAAAACTGGGTGCATGTTTCTACGTACACAGATGCTAATGGAAACACTAGGACAACAACTACTTACTTTAATAATGATATTTTTGTATCTAAATTTTCAAAGGACTTCAAGCATATCTATAATGCAAAAGTTCTAAAAATGCAAGTAACGAAAAGCCCTGTTGAATCACCATATACTTTTCTAATTAAAAACGGTGAAATCTCATTTGTGTTTTTTGATAATAGAGAGAATCAGAACCCACAGAGTTTGTCATTAAAAGGGGTGTATAGACTAGGTGGATACAAAGGGAACGTTTTGGCTATAGCTACAATTGATAAAAATGGAGAGATGCAACGAGATATTCTTTTTGATTATATGGAAAAAGGATATGATAAGTTTAACCTTGAAGATGCAATAATGGGCAATACCGAGATAATGTATTTATTGTACACCAAAAAGAGAGAATATCATCTAGGATTGATAGAGTAGTTCAAAAAAACATTTATAATTTAAATTTAAGGCTTCTATCCAAAAATAGAAGCCTTTTTTTATTGCTTTAGATTATCTGCTATTCTAAATAAAAGTTTATTTTTGGAGATTAAACTTGAACCTAACTTTATGATTACACATATAGATGGAATTTTAGAAGAAAAAAATCCCAATTATGCAATAGTAGATGTAAATGGAGTAGGGTATATGCTTCATATATCACTCAATACCTATTCTGAATTGCCCGATAAAGGACGAGTACGCTTGTTTACACATCTTTCTATCAGAGAAGATGCGCATACCTTGTTTGGGTTTTCTAAAAAAACGGAACGAGAAATGTATCGCCATTTAATATCTGTATCAGGCGTAGGGCCTTCTACCGCTCGTATGGTTTTGTCTGGTATGACATCCTCAGAATGTGCTAGTGCTATATCTAGCGAAGATGTTTCTGCATTCAAAAGGGTAAAAGGAATAGGTGCTAAAACTGCAGAACGAATTATCGTAGATCTCAAAAATAAAGTATTTGGAGATATCATAATCGGTGATAAATCAGGAGGTTCAAACAATACTATTAAAAATGAAGCGTTATCTGCTTTACAAGTTTTAGGTGTAGATAGAAAACGTGCAGAAAAAATCATTTCTGACGCAATAAAAAACAGCGATAAAGAACTGACAGTTGAAGACTTAGTGAAAATAACGCTTAAAGCACAACGATAAAAAGATAAAAAGCCTTTAAAATAAACGGATTGAATTTGAAACAATTAATAATAAGCATAACATTAAGCTTCCTTTTTATAGGTAGTAGTTTTGCCAATAGCCATACTTTTGACGACCTATTTGAATCTTTCTATATGGAATTGGATTCTCCAGGAGTAGAGTTGCCTTATCCTTTTTTACAAAATAACGATCCTTCACAGAGCGGGAGTAACCTAGTAGATTTTAACGACCCATTAAACTACAACAACAATGTAGTCTATGATCCTGAGACGGGAATGTACACATTCACACAAACTTTAGGAGACTCTCTTAATATATTGCCCCCTAGTGCTATGACTTTTGAGGAATATATGGCTTATCAAGAGAAACAATCTATGCAAAACTATTGGAACGATAAAGTGCAGCAACAATTAGACGAGCAAAGAACCATATATCAACCTAGTTTTGAAAATGATACAGCTATAAAAAAGAAGGAACTAAAAGTTAGCGACCTTATCGTAATTCGACCCCAAGGATCTGCCGAGTTGAAGTTTGGAGTCAATATATCCAGAACCGACAATCCTGTAATTCCCGAAAAACAAAGAAGAATAACCACATTTGACTTTGACCAAAATATCCAAATGAACCTTACCGGTAAGATTGGTAATTTTATGGATATCAACTTTAATTACAACACCCAAGCAACGTTTGATTTTGAAAATAAATTAAAACTAGCCTACACCGGAGAGGAAGATGATATCATCGAATTGCTAGAAGTAGGTAATGTTAGTATGCCGCTCAATAGTTCATTAATTCAAGGTTCGCAAAGTTTGTTTGGTATCAAATCCAAACTACGCTTTGGTAGATTGACCGTTACCACCGTAGTCTCTCAAGATAAAGGACAGAAAAAAGAAATAGAAGTAGCCGGAGGAGCACAAGTTCAAGATTTTGAAATCAATGTTGACAACTATGAAGAAAACAGGCATTTTTTCTTAAACTACTATTTTAGAGATACCTACGATCAGTCCATGTCCACATTGCCCATCGCTAATTCTCAAATACAAATTCAAAGAATGGAAGTTTGGATTACCAACAGAACCAATAACTTTCAATCTACTAGAAATATTATAGCATTTACTGATTTGGCAGAATCTGATGTCAACAATATGCAAATTCCCGCTTATGGAGGTAACACAAAATTATATCCCGATAATGCTCACAACACACTATATGATCAGGTAATTAATACTCCATCTGTTAGAAGTTATGTAAATGCCGCTAATATTTTATCTTCTCCACCTTTTAATATGCAGCAAAGTGTAGATTATGAAAAATTGGAGAATGCTCGATTGCTTTCAGAAAATGAATATTCCTATAACAGCGTGTTGGGATACCTATCTTTAAATCAATCCTTAAATAACGATCAAGTATTGGCAGTTTCCTATCAATACACCTATCAAGGAAAAACCTATAAAGTAGGTGAGTTTAGTACAGATGGTGTATCAGGACAAGATGCTATATATTTAAAGCTATTAAAATCTACCGTTCGAAATCCCAAAAAGAAACTGTGGGATTTGATGATGAAAAACGTATATTCCCTCGGGGCATATCAGATCGATCAAGAGAATTTCAGACTTGACATTTGGTATAACAACCCAAGTACAGGAGTAGATGTAAATTATCTTCCTAGAAACGGTGTAGATGATAAACTGTTGATTCAATTATTAAAATTGGATAAGTTGACCAAGCAACAACAAGCCCATGCCGATGGTGTATTTGATTTCTTGCCTATTTCTGCTACTTCTGGAAGGATAACTCAAGTAGGAACAATAAACCCTCGAAACGGAAGGCTTTATTTTACCACAACAGAACCATTTGGAAAAACACTAGACGATGCCTTGACCAATGCCGGAATATCAGCCAATGTGAAAAAATCTATTGTCTTTAATCAACTTTATGATAGTACCAAGACTGCTGCGCAGTTAATGCCCGAATTGAATAGATTTAAAATCAAAGGATCCTACCAATCCTCAGTAAGTAGTGAGATTTCGTTGAATGCACTCAACATACCGCAAGGTTCTGTAAAAGTAACAGCTGGCGGACGATTACTAACCGAAGGTGTGGACTATTCTGTAGATTATAACTTGGGGCGGGTGAAGATACTAAATGACGGTATCCTTAGTGCGGGCACGCCCATCAAGATCGCTATGGAGAGTAACTCGCTGTTTAGTATTCAGTCAAAAAGTTTATTTGGAACACATTTAGATTACAAGATTAGTAAAGATGCGCAAATAGGAGGAACTATTATGAGGTTAACCGAAAGACCTTTAACTCAGAAGGTTAATTTTGGAGACGAACCCATTTCCAATACCATGTTTGGCTTAGACGGAGGCTTCAAAAAAGATGTTCCTTTCTTGACTAAGATGGTCGATAAAATACCAGGGTTGAGTACCAAAACAATGTCTTCGATTAACTTCTCGGCAGAAGTAGCAGCTTTAGTTCCTAGAAGTAACAAAGCGATTGGAGGGCAGTCTTTTATAGATGATTTTGAAGGCTCTCAATCTACGATTAATATAAAATCATTCAATACTTGGGTATTGGCATCTGTTCCTCAAGGACAACCCAATCTGTTTCCAGAAGCTGCATTGTACAATGATCTAGGGTATGGGAAAAATAGATCAAAAATAGCATGGTACGTTATAGATCCATTGTTTCTAAACAATAACAATCTTACACCTGCCAATATCAAAGGCAATGCTACCATTCAAGAAGACAATAGAATGCGGCAAGTATTGGTAAAAGAAGTATTCCCTAACAAAGAATTGCCAACAGGAGCATTAAATAATATTCCCGTACTTGATATCGCCTACTATCCCGAAGAAAGAGGCCCTTATAATTTTGATGTCAATAATGTAAATCCATCCGATGGCCATTTTTCCAATCCTTCAGATAGATGGGGTGGAATCATGAGAACGTTGACCACCAATGACTTTGAGGCATCAAACATTGAGTATATTCAATTTTGGATGATGGATCCTTTTAGTGATGCTGTAGCAAATGGAACCAATGAGGATTCGCCAAATACTACAGGTGGAGAACTTTATTTTAACCTCGGAAACGTATCAGAAGATATTCTAAGAGATGGACGTAAGTCGTTTGAAAACGGAATACCTACAGATGGTCAATTCAATAGTCAGAATATGACAACTACTGCTTGGGGCTGGATGCCAAAAACACAAGTTGTAGTGGTAGCCTTTGATAATAATCCATCAAATAGACCCAATCAAGATGTTGGTTTAGATGGGCTACGAAATGATTTGGAAGCAGGATTTTTCTCTGATTATTTGAGTAACTTAAATCTTTCTTCGCAAGCAATGTTAGAAGCGACTTCCGATCCAGCTAATGACAACTTCCACTATTTCAGAGGCGATGATTATGACGCTCAAGGTGCAGATATTTTGACACGTTATAAGAAATATAATAATCCCGATGGAAACTCTGCCACGTCCGAACAGTCTGCCTTGGTTAATGCTGATGGATATTCAACTTCGGCTACCACACTGCCAAATATTGAAGATATTAATGGAGACAATAACCTTAGTCAAACAGAAAGTTATTTTCAATATAAAGTTAGCTTGAAACCGCAAAATATGATTGTGGGTACGAACTATATTGTCAATAAAGTAGCCTCTACAGATTCCAGAAGTGGAAAACAAGTTACTTGGTATCAGTTTCGAATACCGATAAGAGAATTTACCTCTAAGGTAAACGGGATTCAAGATTTTAGAGCCATTCGATTTATGAGAATGTTTATGAAAGGATGGTCAGAAGAAGTAGTTTTAAGTTTTGCTAGTTTAGATTTAGTTCGAGGAGAATGGAGATCCTATCGAGAAAGCTTGCTTGCACCGGGCGAATATATTCAAGGTGAAGAGTCCAATACTACCTTTAATATCTCGGCAGTGAATGTGGTATCTCATGGAAAAAGGGACCCGATCAATTATGTTATTCCAGATGGTGTAATTCGAGAAACCAACTTTCAAACCGCTAATTTGGCTCGTAAAAACGAACAGTCTTTAGTTCTCGATGTGTGTGGATTGCAAGATGGGAATGCTAAAGCAGCAGTACGTAACATAGGCTTTGATATACGAAATTATAGCAAGATAAAAATGTTTGTACACGCAGAAGACAACATTGATGGCTCCGACCTTGAAGATGGCGAGGCTACTGTTTTTGTAAGATTGGGAACTGATTATGATCAGAATTATTACGAATACGAAATGCCCGTAAAAGTTACCGATTGGGGAGCTGGAACATCTGCACAAGTGTGGCCTTTGGACAACGACATGGTAATAGATTTAGAAGTACTCAAAGCGTACAAAAAAAATCGAAACAACGCCAACTTTAGCATCTTCGAAAAATGGACAAAAGCCGATTCTACAGCACCAACTAGAAACATTACCATAAAAGGTAATCCCAATTTGCAAGCACTTAAAACCATAATGATAGGAGTACGAAATCCTAAAAAAGATGACCCAAACAATCAATGGCAACCAGATGCAGGCGAAGACATTTGCGCTGAGATTTGGGTAAACGAATTGAGACTTTCAGATTTTAACGAATCAGCAGGTTGGGCTACTATAGGTAGAATGACTACTAAATTGGCAGATTTTGCAGATGTAGCCGTTTCGGGTAACTATTCTTCACCAGGGTGGGGAAGTATAGAGAAAAGTGTGTCCGAACGTCAGCAAGAGCATATCTATGGTTTCGATGCCAGTACCACATTGCAAATGGGTAATTTCTTTGGCGAACGAATTGGTCTTAGGTTGCCTGTTTATTTAGGATATTCAAAAAATATTATTCGACCTCTCTATGATCCGTTGAATCCAGATTTGGTACTCGAAAGAGGTATTAATCAAGAAAATGACGAGTGGGATACTTATTTAGATAATTCTATAGATTTGACCGAACGAAAGTCTTTGAATTTTACCAACGTGAGCATCAATCCTAAAAAGAAAGATGGCAGTGCTCCCAAACCAAGGTTTTATCGAGTGTCCAATTTCTCAGGTAATTTTTCGTACAACGAACTGAACAAAAAAGATGTCAATACCAAGTATAATGATACACGAAATTATTTGCTCGGCTTTAATTATAGCTTTTCAAAATCACCTAAACCATTTGAGCCATTTAAGAAAATCGGATTTATAAGAAAATCTAAGTGGTTAAGACCGGTAAGAGATTTTAACCTGTATTTTGCACCTAAGCAAATAGGGTTTTCTACCAACCTAAACCGTACCTACAACGAATATGCTACTCGATACAATTTTCCAGGGGGAGAAAACTTGGAATTTCCTCAGTACAACAAAACATTTAACTGGGATAGGAAATATACGTTTAAATACGACCTAACTAAAAGTTTGAGTTTTGATATGCAAGCTATGAACCGAGCCTATATCAATGAAGATTATGGTAAAGTAGATCATGGAGCATTTGGATATGAAGAAGACTCGCTTAACAGACAAGTCAGAAACAGTATTGCTAATTTTGGACAGACCACCAATTATGGTCATTCATACAATATCAATTACAAATGGCCGCTAAGTAAGTTTCCAATGACCAATTGGCTGACATTGAATACTAAATATACAGCAAGTTTTGATTGGAATCAAGCTCCACTTGTGTTTGCTGAGGGTACGCCAGAGTTTCAAGGAGTAGGGCATACCATTCAAAATTCTAGGCAGATAAACTGGAATGGTAAGATTACCATGAAAAAATTATACAACAAAGTTCCATATCTTAAAAAGATTAACAAAAAATACAATTCTAACAGAAGAAAAACATCTAGAAACTCCAAAGATTCTAAAGGTAAAACCAGTAAGTTTAATAAAGATTCACAAGATCCAAAAGGAAAAAAAGACGAAGGCTTTAAACCGATGGAACAATTCTTTAGACTGTTGATGTCGTTAGACAATGTAACTGCTACATTCGTAACCACTGATGGTATATCTATGCCCGGATATGCCAGTAGAACAAGTATCTTAGGCTTAGATGACGCAGCCTTTTCTAACTTTGAAAGTACGCCTTGGGAGTTTGTGGCTGGAGGTTATCAAGAATATAATGTTTTTGGAAGCACCAACGGGCCTCACTTTGGTAGAGATGCTATAACTAATGGTTGGGTAGTTGATAGCGCACATATAGTGCCGCAACAATATATGGTAAATCACTCCGAAAAGATGAATATAAGAGCAACTCTGAAACCTATAACAGGGCTTAAGGTTAATCTTACTGCTAATTACAATTTAAGTAGCACCGAGAATTCTTCATTTGGCTATATGGATACTACACATACCCAATTTGGATTATTAAACCCACAAAATACAGGGATGTATAGTCGCTCTATTATTTCGTGGAAAACTGCCTTTAATAGAGATAAGGGAGATTCAACTAATCTAAAAAATAAGACATTTGACAATATGCTAGACAGTAGAGCAGCTGTGTCGCAATTTTTGTCCGAACAAAACAATCCCGATTTGTCTAACCTTGACCCGAGTGATGTTAGTAGCGAAACCAGCTACGCTAGAGGTTATGGAAGTACACATCAAGACGTGTTGATAGGAGCATTTATTACCGCATATACAGGAAGTGATATTACTAAGAAAAGTACCAATCCATTTAGAAAATTGCCATTACCCAATTGGCGAGTAACCTACGATGGCTTGTCTAAAATACCATTTATCAAAAAGAAATTTAAGCGTATTTGTTTTTGCTGAATCACGTTACCATTCAAATCTACCTCGTTGCCTTCTATATAATCCAAGTTGGTCGTATATCCTGCTATATTCATATTAGAACGGTAAGCATGACTAAACGAAATACGCTTAAATTTCTTTTTGATAAATGGTATTTTAGACAAGCCATCGTAGGTTACTCGCCAATTGGGTAATGGCAATTTTCTAAATGGATTGGTA
>CAMZLL010000124.1 GCA_947311505.1 uncultured Cryomorphaceae bacterium | reverse complement strand
TAAAGGTTGATGTGGATCCACTGTAGAAGTGTTCTTAACTTATTTGGTTATGAGTTGGATGCTACAAGTTGCTCAAATTATAATCTTTAGGGTATTTAACCTGAAACTTAAAGTTTATTTTCTTGCTAGCACCGGCATCAATTTTCAAGACCCATTTTAACTCTCCAGTTTGTTCATTGTACTGTGCGCCATTTTGTTCGAGAATTTCAACTGAAACCTCCTTTTTATTGGAAAGCGGAATTTGATCCAAAATCGTGATTTCTATAGCTTGAGACTTATTGTTTCTTATGCTTATTTCATAAGCTCTTGTTGATTTTTTATTACTGCCAAATGTTGAGTTTTTACAAAATTCTTTGACTTTCTCTCGTTTTACAACAATGCTTTTATCTCTTCCCATTGAAATATCCAGTGTATCTTTAGTAGAGGCTGTTTCCATATATGAATTGCCAACAAAAGTTCCTTCAAAATAAACATTAGCGTCACCAGGTAATAGGTTGTAGCTTCCCCATCCGGTCATTCTTGCCAAAAGAAAAGCATCGCCATCTTTCTTTGGAATAGCTAAGTAGGAATATTCTACCGGTAGATCGTGTTCTTGAATCTCTACCAAATAAGGCTTTCCGTCACTGTTGATGGTGTAGGGGAAGTTGATTTTAAACTGTGTATTGACATTACTTTCTACTATTTGTGTGTATTGAGCCAAACTACCACTTAGTTCTTTGTCTTTATTCTCGGTGTATGAACTCACTTCTTCAAGATCTAAATCACTATCATAAGCGGGAGCAGAAGGAGCATATCGAGCAACTTTTCCAGATTGATAATTGCGTTTGCGTTCTTTTTTAAATTTTTCATAGTATTGAAGATACCAAGAAGTAAGCGTAGGTTGTGTATTATCTATGGACGGGTTTCCTGTAGAAAGGGTAATGTTTACATTTTCCCAATCGTACCCGCTAAGATTATAAACATCTGCTTTATAAGTCAATGCAATGGGTTTTGAAATGTCATTACTTCTGATGTCGTATTTCGGTATCCAACTAGCTTGGGTAATAACATAGGTAAGTTCAAATTCTGTCGTTATTTTGCTTTTTGAAGATACATTTACAACGATATTTTGTGTGCTTTTTGTTTTTCCTTTTTGCAATAGCGATTTTTGATTGTATAGCTTATTCAATGTTGTGTTGATCTTGCTCAGTTGCATTTTTATGTCTAATAATTTGGTCTCCAAGTCCAAAAGTCGCTCTCTGTACAAGTCTGCCATGTCCATAAGGTCTTCTACATCTACACCGTTGTTTTCTCCTCTGATGTTTTTATTGGCTAGCAATAAACTTTTCTCTTCTTGATAAACTCTTTGATGTCCCAGTCTAATTTCTTTTTTAAACGTTTGTTTTTCGATACTGTCCGTTATTTCTTTTAGGCGACCACTATTGAAATCATCATTTAAATAATCCATTTCATTATTTACAGATACGATGGTTACACTCGCGTTTTTTGCTTTTATTTGAATACTGTTTGATACTATAAAAGGTGAAAGCTCATTGAATGTAATGATGTTACTTCCTGAATTGAGGCTTACTTTCGTTTTTCTGTGAACCTCTGCTCCAGATAAAAATACGGTAACATCTTTTATTTTAGACGTGGATGTTATTTCTTTTTGCCCATAAATGTTAAATGCAGTGCTGAGTGCTAGTAAAATTAAAAACTGTTTCATTTTCATAATTTTGAATTGTATTAATACAAATTGATAGATTAGTTGTAAAAATTAGTATTTGATGCGTTACAACTATTATTTAACAATTAAGTATTACAAAGGTAAATTTAAAAAGTTCATTTTGTAAACTACAATTTATTAGTTTTGCACAAGAAGACATAGTTATTACATATAAGAAATGAAAAAACCATTAATACTCGTTACCAATGACGATGGATTTACAGCTCCAGGTATCAAAGCCTTGATAGATGTAGTTGGAGAAATAGGAGAGTTGCTCATTGTAGCACCAGACAAACCCCAGAGTGGAATGGGGCATGCCATCACAGTGAATGCTCCCTTGCGAAGCACTGATATAGATTATTTTGGAAAGCACAAAGCTTATTATTGCTCCGGCACACCAGTAGATTGCGTTAAGCTGGGCATGTATCTTTTAAAAGATCGCACACCAGATCTAATCGTTTCTGGTGTAAATCACGGAAGCAATGTATCTACCAATGTATTGTATTCGGGGACTATGTCTGCGGCTGTAGAAGGTGCTCTTGAAGGTGTTCCTAGCATTGGATTTAGTCTTTGCGATTATGATTGGAATGCAGATTTTACGGTGGCGCAGCATTATATAAAAAGTATAGTAAAAAAAGCAATTGAGAATCCTATGGGGGAAGGTGTTTGTTTGAATGTCAACATTCCAAAGTTGCCGCTCAATGAGATCAAGGGGGTAGAAGTATGCCGACAAGCAAGAGCATTTTGGGACGATACTTTTGACGAAAGAGAAGATCCTCTAGGAAAGAAATATTACTGGCTTACCGGTTCATTCGAGAACCACGAAGAAGGAGATGATGCTGATATGACAGTGTTGGATAAAGGTTTTGTAACCATTGTACCCATACAATTTGATATGACAGCTCACAAATCAATACAAACCATAAAAAATTGGAAACTATGACCTGGGATGACTTTAAAGAAGATTATGATAGATTAAGTAATGGCATTTTGATAGGAATTGTATTTGCAGCTTTGGGATTGTATCTTTCCAAATGGTATTTTACATCAGATTGGAATTATTCCTGGAGTGGATTTGTACCTGTTATCAAGGCATATACAACCGATATTTTGACCATAGCGGTCATTCCCAATGTGTTGCTCTTTTATTTTGGATATTTTCATTGGAAAATGGACGAAGCTGTGAAAGGTGTTGTTTTTACTGTTTTGGTTTTGGTAGGTCTTACTATTGCATTTATATAAATGAAATATTTTATCATTGCTGGCGAGGCATCGGGTGATTTGCATGGTGCTAATATGGTCAAGGAACTTAATAAGTTAGATGCGCAAGCTGAAATTGAATGTTGGGGAGGAGATTTGATGCAGGCAGAAGGAGCTAAAGTAAAAAAGCACTATAAGGAGCTTGCCTTTATGGGCATTATTGAAGTGATTAAAAATATAAGAACCATAAAGAAAAATTTTAAACTTTGCAGGCAGCATATCCTAGATTTCAATCCAGATGTAGTTATTTTTATTGATTATCCTGGTTTTAACCTCAGAATGGCAAAGTTTGTTCACAAACAGAACATTTCTACTCTGTATTATATCTCACCAACTGTATGGGCTTGGAAAGAAAAACGAGTAAACAAAGTTAGAAATCTCATCGATGAAATGTATGTTATTTTACCTTTTGAAAAACCATTTTACAAAAAGCACAACATAGACGTCAAATATGTAGGACATCCTTTGGTCGATGCTGTGGAGGATTTTAAATCCAAAGCGATAAGTAGAACTGATTTTTTATCCAAATACGATTTAAAAGAAGAGAAAATCATCGCTTTGTTACCGGGGAGTAGAAAGCAAGAGATAAGAAAAAAGCTACCCATAATGCTTGCCGCTACTGAAAAATATAAACAATATCAGTTTGTTATAGCAGGAGCTCCAGCTATGGACAAAGAATTTTATGATGAAGTAATTGGAAATCGAAAAGTAAACATTATTTACAACGATACCTATAACTTACTGAACCAATCCTATGCAGGTTTGATAACCTCAGGTTCTGCTACTTTAGAAACAGCATTGTTCAAAGTGCCTCAAGTGGTTTGCTACAAAGGGGCTAATTTATCTTATCAGATTGCCAAACGAATTGTGAACATTAAATACATTTCATTGGTAAACCTTATTCAAGATCAAGAAATAGTTAAGGAGTTGATTCAGAATGAATTGACCGTAGAAAACTTGCAACAAGAATTTGAAAAGCTAATAGACGAAAAATCAAGAACTACTATGCTACACAATTATGACGCATTAATAGCGTCTTGCGGTGGGGTAGGAGCTTCAAAAAATGTAGCAAAATCGGTATTTCAGTTTGTTACAAAAACGAATTAAAACCGTTGAAAATGTCTTATTATGCAACTGTTTTAAATTATTTATCTGTTTTTTCTTTGGTAGATTATCACAGCCAGAAACAGCAATAAAAATAAAAACCAAAGGTTGGCAAGATTTACGATAATCAATAAGATTATATTCCAGCTATTTATCAAACTCTCTTTTAACTGAGAGAAAAAGGAAGGTTGAAATTCAGTTATATTCAATTCATTTTCAACGAGAACTTTCTCTACAGATGTACTTTGGTAGATGGATAATTGTATTGTACTATAAGCAACTTCATAATCCAATTCTAAATTACGAATTGTAGCTTCATCTTCAAGTTTTTGTTTGTTCAACAAACTTTCATATCCATTTACGACTTTGTTTATTTTGTCGTCAGAACTTTTAAGAGTCGTTTCTAATTGAATTTGATACAGCGCTAATCTTTTTTGTTCCATTTGATTCTTTAGTTGAATTAAGCTGATTTCACTTGCAGTTATAGACCTTTCATCGAGAAACGAAACCGATTTTGAAATAACCTTTAACAATGTGTCCAATTTTGTATTTGGCACTCTTATGGTTATCGAGTTGTGCATTTCGAATGTGGTAACTTTCAATGAAGAGTCATTTGAAATAGCAATTTTCTTTACACTTCCTATTTCACTATACAAATTTGTGTTGGTTACGATACCTCCCAAATCAACAACAGCATTTTCGATGTAATAGGTCGTTTTTCTAACGTTTTCTGTTTTGAAGGTTAAGTGTGCCTTTCTTATAAATTGCATATGGCTATCGTTTATCTTAGATGCCGCTACAGATGTTATGGCTGCTTGTTGATTTTCTGAATCATCTAATGTAGGATTAGAATTGGTAAAATTTTCGTTTTCTACCTTCTGCACACCACTAGTTTCTTCATAATATTCGCTCTTGCTTTCTGTTCGTGACTCCGTATAATTCTCTCGGCTTTTAGAAACAGAATTTCCGCAAGATATTAGACTAATAGTAACTACTACATAAATTTGTTGGATTGATTTTTTCATTTTATTTGTTTTTAAATTGTTAAAGAGCAAACCTATTGCTATAACCTATAAAAACTTTGAAAAGTTCTGGTAAATAGCTTTGTAAAATGATTTACAAAAGATATACAAAGTAACTTGATTAATAAAATGTCCGAAAATTTAGAGAACTAATCGTGAGCGCTTAAGATAAAATAGCTCAATTATTTATTCTTTCAATTGATGAACTTGTACGCTCTATTACCAACCTAAGTTTGGAATGTTCTTTAAAAAAATGAATTATTTTTTGGTTCTATCGAGTTTAGTGTGGGTGTTGATAGTTGCATGGTTTTCTCGACTTCGCTCGAAGACCTACTCTTTGGTTTTCGAGCGAAGTCGAGAAATTAGCTATGTCTAATCAGGTAATGTTATATCTTAAAAAAAATAGCTGTACAATATCAGTTGGATTCAAGTTAATATTAGATGGCGAAATTTTAAAACACATACCAAACTCGGTAGAACCTATTTTTTAAAGAAAAGAAGTGAAAAAAGAAACGATTTATAAGTCGCATTTCAATGTTATTATGGTATAAAAATAAGTTTCCACAAGAATTTGAGGTTAAAGACAAATCTACTCTCGAATAATTGATTTTAATTCAAGAACTAACCGATGAAAACTAAACGATTTATTGGACTATTTTATATGCTGTACCGGTACAAACCTCCAAAAGGTAAAGCCCAGTATTTGCATTGAGGACCAACTTATCGAAGCGTTCTCACAACCGTAGGGCGTAATAACCTGTCCCGCCTTAGCGGCATTGGTTTCCTTTTGTTGGGGAATAAGAGGAGCGTAACCTAAAAACAAAAAAGAGGGGATTTGGTTTGGCGGATGACGCTCTTTTGCGTCTTTTGCTGACGATTGACGCAGGAATACCGCTTTATTGCGTTGGGGGGACCGAGTGTAGCGAGGAACAGAAGGGTGGGGGGTTACAATTATCTATTCTACATTAATAATTTGTAGATGAATTTTGCAACTTTTTGATAGGTTTTACGTAGTT
>CAMZLL010000123.1 GCA_947311505.1 uncultured Cryomorphaceae bacterium | reverse complement strand
TACATTATTATTCACAAATGTAGAAAATGTAATGAATTATCTAAGGATAAATTTAGAGATGGTAGGGATAATTTTGAAAATTTTTTAGAAATAGTAGAGAAGATTAATCTAAGAAAAGAGAGGGAATTTTAATTTATCTTAAACTTAAAGTATTATAATAAGTAATTATTTATATAAAGTGACAATAAGGAACAAAAATAATATTTTGGAAGTAATATTTTAATACATAAATTTTTAATACACCTTGAAATAATTTAATGATATAATAACTCCATGTTAAAAAAGATAGATAAGGGTATTTTTTTCTTATTTGTAGGTATTGTAATTTTTGGGTTTTGAATTTTCTTTTCTGCTTCCCTTGTTTACTTAAAAAATCCAGATTACTTTTTTATAAATTTTGTAAAACAATTAGGAGCTATAATTCTGGGATTTTCAGTTGGATTTATTTTATTAAAAACAAAATTTATTACTGCAACATTTTTGAAAAAATATGCGTTTTATTTTGTATTTATGGCATTTCTTATCCAACTGCTTGTATTCGTACCTGGTTGAGGGATGGAAGTAAACGGAGCTAAAAGGTGGGTTAATTTAGGATTTATTTCTTTTCAGCCATCAGAAATTTTTAAATTTGCTTATATTTTGTTTCTATCTACTTTTGTTTATAATTTTTCCAGAGAGTTAAAGAAATTTTCTTTTTTTTTAAAAGTTTCTCCTTTAATTTTTTCACCGCTTTTAGTTTTTATAATTATTAAGGATTTAGGAACCCTTATCTCTCTTGCCTTGAGCGTTTTAATTATTTTTTCTTTTTCTAAAATAAATAAAAAAATGTTCTGGTCTTTGGTAATTTCTGGTCTTTTGGTTTTTATACCCCTTATTTATTTTACGGTACCCTACGCTCAAGAAAGAATAGATAGTTACAAGAATTTAATTCTATATGATAAAAAAAGTTATCATATTCAAAGAAATTTTATATCTATAGGGTCTGGAGAAATTATAGGAAGAGGTTTCGGTTCATCAATGCAAAAATATTCTAAACTTTTACCGGAGGCAGATACGGACAGTATTTTTCCTATTTATGCGGAAGAACAGGGTTTTTTGGGGTCCGTATTCTTTGTTTTATTGTTCTTTGCATTTACTTTTCTATTATTTAGAAGAGCTGGTAAATTGAGAAATATTTTTGAAAAAATTTTAATATCATCATGGTCTTTTCTTTTAGTTTTCCCTGTTTTTTTTAACATTGGGGTATCTGTTGGGCTTATGCCATTTTCTGGTATGCCTTTGACTTTTGTTTCACGTGGTGGGACAGCTCTTTTTATCTCTATAATTATAACTTTTTTGATTTTAAAAATTTCTAAAAAATATTAAACGAACCAGGTTCGCCCTTATTTAAAATTACAAAAACAAAAATGACGAACTCGGTTCGTTGAAAAACAAAATTTGCTAAAAAAGTATTTTTTGTGTATTATCTTTTAAATATGACAAAATTAGTAATTGTAGAGTCTCCTGCTAAAGCAAAGACTATTGAAAAATATTTAGGGGGTGATTATAGAGTTCTCTCATCTGTGGGGCATATTCGTGATATTCCAAAATCTGCTTCTAAAAAAGCTAACGCTATTGATATTGAGGCTGGATTTGTACCTAATTATTATATTTTGGAAAATAAAATCGATGTAGTAAAAAAATTAAAATCTGAAGCTAAAAAGGCCGATGAGGTTTTGCTTGCCGCTGACCCTGACCGTGAAGGTGAGGCTATCGCATGGCATGTTCGTGAAGCCCTTGGTTTAAAAAAAGGACAATATTCTCGTATTACTTTCAATGAGATTACCAAGGAAGCAGTTTTGGAAGCATTAAATCATAAAAGAGATATTGATATGGACTTAAAAACTTCTCAAGAGGCTAGAAGGGTTTTAGATAGGCTATTTGGCTATGGATTATCTGGGTTGTTGTGAACTAAATTATGGTATGGTTTATCTGCAGGTAGGGTTCAATCTCCAGCCTTAAGAATTTTAGTAGAAAGGGAAAGGGAAATCCAGGTATTTAACCCAGAAATTTATTGAAAAATTTCAGCAGAAACTAAAGATAAAATTGGTCATTTGATAAATTTAAAATATCCCGGTGATATTTTTAACGAGGAGGAAAAGATTAAGGTTGAGGAAATTTGTCATAAAGAAAAAACTTTTATTGTAAAATCCATTAAGGAAAATGAAGTGGCAAAAAAACCAAATGCACCTTTTACAACATCTACCCTGCAACAAACAGCTAACTCTTATCTTGGTTTTTCCCCATCTAGAACAATGAGGGCTGCTCAAAAGCTTTACGAAAAAGGATATATTACTTATATGAGAACAGATTCTCCAACTTTATCTAAAAAATCAGTGAGTGAGATTTCATTTTTTATTAAAGAAGAATTTGGTCAAAAATATTTAGAAAACCGTGTTTTTAAATCAAAGTCTAAAAATGCTCAGGAAGCTCATGAGGCTGTTCGTCCAACAAATCCATCTATTGCAATTTTGGGGAACACAGAAGATGAAAAAAAATTATACAATTTAATTTGGAAAAGGACTTTATCATCTCAAATGTCTTCTGCTAAAATTATTAGAACTAAAATACTGGCTTCAAATTCTGATGAGATAAAAGATTTTTCTTTAAATGGTTCCCGTTTAATTTTTGATGGTTGGTATAAAATTTTCCCAGAAGCTAGAGGTGATGATCAGCTATTGCCAGAATTGCAAGATGGAGATAAATTAGAACTTATAAAACTAAATGTAGACCAAAAAGAAACTACTCCACCAAATAGATATTCAGAGGCTGGATTGGTTAAAGAGCTAGAGTCTCGTGGAATTGGTAGACCATCTACCTATGCTTCTATTATAAAAACACTTAAAGATAGGAAATAT
>CAMZLL010000122.1 GCA_947311505.1 uncultured Cryomorphaceae bacterium | reverse complement strand
TGTTAATTTTCTTGCATGGACAACAACTCCTTGGACTTTGGTGGCAAATATGTTCTTGGCGGTGAATAAGAATTTATGGTATGTGATGATATATGATCCTGCAGAGAAGGAATATTTCGTGATAGCTGAGGTATTGCTTTGAAATTATTATAAAAATACTGAAGACTATATTTTTTGTCTATAGAATGAAAGGAAGAGAGTTGCTAGGGCTATCATATACGCCATTGTTTGATTATTACTATACGAGTCCAGAAATAAAGAAAGAATATCATAGTGAAGTGCATCATGTGATGCATGCAGACTTTGTAACAGCTGATACGGGGACAGGGATAGCACATGAGGCACCGGCTTTTGGTGAAGATGATTATAGTTTTGTTACTTCTTTGGTCGCAACATCAGATGAAAAAAATGCTAGTAAATATTTGTTTCCTGCAGATAAAGCGAAGGATTGGTTATTTTCTCCGGTAGATGATCATTGATGTTATACACAGGAAATACCTGAACGAGCAGGGATGAATGTATTTGAAGCGAGTAAAGAAGTGATTAAAAATATAAAAGAGCGTGGGTTATTAGCAAAACAAGAAACGATAAACCATAGCTATCCTCACTGTCCACGTACGGGAAAGCCGATTATTTATCGTGCTATCGAGAGCTGGTTTTTAAAAGAAAAAGATCTTGGTGAAAAAACCGTACCAAGTGCAGAAGATATAACATTTGTACCAGAAAGTATCAAAAAAAGGTTTACCAATGGATTGGCGAGTGCTCCAGATTGGAATATTTCGAGGACGCGTTTTTGGTGATGTCCGTTGCCTATATGGGAATGTGTTGATGAAGCATGTGGAGGAAGAGAAGTGTTGGGGAGTATTAATGAGATAGAAAAAAGAAGTGGGCAAGAAGTGAAAGATCTTCATAGACCATATATTGATGAAATAACATTAGACTGTAAAAAATGTTGAAAAGAAACGAGAAGAATTCCAGAAGTTTTAGATTGCTGGTTCGAAAGTGGAAGTATGCCGTATGGACAAGAGCATTATATGGGAGCTCACCTCTCCCCAACTCCCTCCTTGGAAGATGTCGAGCAGAAAAATTTTAACCCTACGGCAAATTTTATCGCAGAAGGTCTTGATCAAACAAGAGGATGGTTTAGGGCGTTGCATGTACTTGGACAGGCATATACAGAGAAATTGGTATATGAAAATGTAGTAGTTACAGGAATGGTTTTAGCTGAAGACGGTAAAAAGATGTCAAAGAGCAAAAAGAATTTCCCAGATCCTGCAGAACTTTTAAATAAATATGGTGCTGATGCTTTTAGATTGTATTTACTTAGTTCACCTATTGTGAGAGCGGAACCATTAAGATTTAAAGAGCAGTGAGTAGAGCAAGTTTTGAAAGATTTCGTAATACCATTAGAAAATGTAGCAAATTTTTTCATGACATATGCAAAGGTCGATGACTGGAAAGATACAGGGGGTGAAGTGTATTTTATGAGACATGCAGAGAAAGATGCGGAAGATAGTATTGAAAATGCTAAAGTATGATTGAGTGAGAAGGGGAAAAAGCAACTCTTATCAAAAAAATTAAGAGACTCTATAATACAAATAAAGCCAGATATTATCTGTACATCACCTAGCTTGCGCGCTATAGAAACTGCTGAAGGAGTAAAAAATATTATAAAAAAGTTTTGATGAAAAGATATTGAAATTATAGAGGATGAAAGAATTTTAATTGGTTCTATATCGTCTTCATATCTTGTAGAAGAGCTTTCTAGTGTATGAAAAACCATATTGATAATATCTCATAAACCGGTATTTGATTCTTTATGGAGTACTATGGTTGGTGTATCAAAAGATTCTCTTGGATATGCAGAAATAGTTAAACTTCCTCTTAAACCTATTAACAATGAACTTGATAAACGAATTTTAGCAGAGGTGTATAAGATGCTGGGAGAGATGGATACCGCACTGAGTGGATATGAGATAGAACCTGCAACAAAAGCACTGATGTGATTTATGGACAAACTAACAAACCGATATCTCAGGAGATCAAGAAGAAGATTCTGGGCTACGGGGATGGATGAAGATAAACAAAGTGCATATACTACGTTATTTGAGGTATTGAATATATATTTGAAAGCAGCAGCACCATTTGCGCCCTTTGTAGTGGAGAAGATATGGTTGGCATTGGGTGAGTTTAAGGTTGGCGAGAGAAAACAATCTATTCATCTAGAATACCGACCCTTGTATAGTGATAAATATGTAGATGAAGAACTCGTAGAAGAAATAGAAATCGTGAGAAAAATCATCAAATGAGCAATGTATATGAGGTCGAAAAATAAGATTAAAGTGAAGCAGCCTTTGAAAGAGTTGAGGTTTAAAATATAGGAGGATAAAGATCTCACTTGGGGTGAGATTGTTATCTATCAATATTTATATTTCAATGTCAAGCAGTAATGCTCGCTACTTCTCATAAAAGAATGGATTGTTTTGACAATTTCTGATTTTTTCTGTATACTTGAGTTATTATTGAAGTATATTTATTTATTAATTTTTTCTCTATGGCAGAAGAAAAGAAAACAGAGGGTATTGATCTAGA
>CAMZLL010000121.1 GCA_947311505.1 uncultured Cryomorphaceae bacterium | reverse complement strand
TTGTATGATGCATAAAGAATGTATCCTTCCTGAATTCCTGGAAAGATATTGTATAGATTAGAAAGTATTCTATCTACAGGATGCTGTATGAATGAATAGGTTAACATAAAACTTAAGCAACTAATATTAAGTATAGTAATAAATGTAGCAACACTTAATTAAATTAAGTAACTTTACTAAGAAAATTAAGTATAAACTAAATATTATACTTAACTTTGTGACTTAAGTTTTATGTTAACCTATTCATTCATACAGCATCCTGTAGATAGAATACTTTCTAATCTATACAATATCTTTCCAGGAATTCAGGAAGGATACATTCTTTATGCATCATACAATAAAGAGATAATCGTAAATCAATACGAAAATGGAGAACTTGAAAGAATGGACATCAAAAAGGAATTGCCCCTAATTCAAAAATTTAGAAAAAAGAAACAACCATACAATTGGTTGAGTAGTGAATTGCTGTTTTTTATAACTGGAGCAAAAAAATCTAGAAAAAAAATAAAACAACTATCTTTAATAGAAGCAAGCAACGACCACTTCCTATGCTTGAAATTCCTCTCTCCTATCGACCACCTTTATGACTGTATAATTTTAAAAATAGAAAATACCAGTTCATTTGAAATGTCACGATTCGGAAGTGAAATTAATGCGCAAAGTAAAAATCTAATAGGAAAATTATTGCTTCAAACCTTTAAATCAAGAATCGAAGAAGAATACCAAAATAATGAAACACATCGAATGGTACTCAACAACATACACATTCAGCAAAGCAACAATCAAGCGTTAGAAGATGAAAATAAATTATTACGTAAGAACTATAAAAAAAGCGTATTGTATTTCATAACTAATGTACTCAAAAGAATGTCAGAAAAATTTGACATTTCTATTGTATTATCCGATAAAGCCGAAGAATACGTGCTAAACAAAGATCTAAGTATCGATACACTTGAGCGAACATTAATACAAGCTGCACATATGGCTATAAATTTAACACTGCACTATTCTGACACCGTAATAATCTCTCCCGAGAACATTATTGTTAATCAATCACCACAGACTACAAGCCAAGTCAATCATTCATCGCCCTCTATAGCTCACAATGATAAACACGCTAATGTGATAGAAATATTGGATCACTATGAAAAAGCTGCCCAAGTAGCTCAAGCAAAAGAATGGAAAATTAACGGCAAAACAGTTGCTGAGTTATGTACACCTTCTGTAACACCATCAGCCATAAGTTTTAATTTAAAAAAGTATAAAAAATCAATAAACCTTCTCTTAGATAGATATGAAGATCGATGGTTATTATTACGAACCTATTTCAAGCCTTTGAAAAACATAATAGAACCCAAACAGAGTGAATTAAATAAATACAAAAGTGCCTAACCCAAATTGTTACCTAGCTTTGATCAAGCACAACCACCCTGCCTTTCAAAAGAAAAATAATTCTTATTAGGCGCTAGACAATGGTTAGTCGAAAAAATAACAAACAAAATATCTAAAAACTTGATTTCTCTTTTTTATTCTTTTATCTTCGGCAATCATTTAATTCAATAAACTTAAAAAATGAAAAACATATTAGTGATTGGTGCAGGTAGATCATCTTCTTCGATGATTAAATACTTTCTTGAGAATGCAGAAAAAGAAAAGTGGAACATAAGAGTTGGAGACATGAACCTCGACTTGGCACAACAAAAAGTGGGTGATAGTAAATATGGAACAGCTTTTAAGTTTGACGCATTGAACCCTACTGAAAGATGGAATGAACTACAAGGAAAAGACATAGTAGTAAGTATGTTGCCAGCAAGATTCCACCTAGAAGTCGTAAAAGACTGCATTAAGCTAAAAATCAACATCATAACACCTTCTTATGTTTCTAAAGAAATGCAAGCCCTAGACCAAGAAGCACGTGAAGCAGGTATTATTATTATGAATGAAATAGGCGTAGATCCTGGCATGGATCATATGTCTGCAAAAAAAGTATTAGACGAAATAGAAGAAGCAGGTGGCGTATTAGATTCTTTCGAATCATTTACAGGTGGATTAGTTGCGCCAGAAAGTGACGACAACCCTTGGAACTATAAATTTACTTGGAATCCTCGAAATGTAGTTTTAGCAGGACAAGGTTCTGCTGCTAAATTTATTCAAAAAGGAAAATACAAGTACATTCCTTATACTAAGCTATTTAGGCGGACTGAAATTATTGAAATTGATGGTTACGGAAAATTTGAAGGATATGCCAATAGAGACTCGCTCAAATATAGATCCGTTTATGACTTAGAAAACATCCCAACCATATATAGAGGAACATTGAGAAAAGTTGGTTTTTGTAGAGCTTGGAATATTTTTGTACAACTTGGAGCTACGGATGATTCATACGTTTTAGAAGGCAGCGAAAATATGACGTATAGAGATTTTATCAATTCGTTTTTGGCGTATGACCCTCATAATAGCGTAGAATTGAAGTTGCGACATTTCCTAAAAATAGATCAAGATGATTACATCTGGGACAAATTAGTGTGGCTGGGTATTTTTACAGATAAAAAAGTAGCCTTAAAAAATGCAACTCCTGCTCAAATCTTACAAAAAATCCTAGAAGACAAATGGACTTTAAAAGAGGATGACAAAGATATGATAGCGATGTGGCATAAATTCACCTACGAACTAAATGGTGAAATGAAAGAAATTCATAGCTCAATGGTGTATATTGGTACTGACCAAACATACACAGCAATGAGTGATACAGTAGGTTTGCCAGTAGGTATTTGCTCCAAAATGATCTTGGATGGCGTAATTAAAAGAAAAGGAGTGCAAATTCCTATCCATAAAGAAATTTATGAACCCGTAATGAAAGCGCTTGAAAAGTACGGAATGATCTATACCGAAAAACAAGTTTGTTAATACGCTTACTTTCTTATAAAATTAACCATTTCTAACATTAAATCTGGGTGCAATGGTAAATCAGGATTCTTATAGGTTGCTCTATTCTCTTTTTTATCAGCACCCACCTTCTTAAAAATATGGTTCATATCTTTAATTATTTTTAGTTCAACATTCGCATTATCTGATGATAATTTTTTGGCATCTTCAACACTTACTTGTAAATCTGTCAAGCCTTGAATTACTAGGACAGGTATAGTAAGTTCTCTTATCACTTCACTTGGGTTATATTGCATCCAAGATATAATATATGGCTGTACGCTTGGTCTAAACACACTATATAACCAAGGCGAAAGTGTATCCATAAGGATTCCTTTTTCGAGGTTATCAATGACTACATAAGCGGAATCTCTAATAACTTCCATAGTTGATCCATATTGTTCTTTTAGCACTGTACCAATTGGTCTTCCTGCTCCAGCTAATGAAATATATTTGACAACTTCTGGATGTTCCTTTGCCAAAATCATCCCCACCAAAGAACCTTCACTGTGTCCTGCTATGATGATTTTTGAGAACCCTCTATCTATTAAGTATTGCAAAAAGTAATTAGCATCTGCTACATTATCATAAAAGACCATATCTGATTCTGACTGGATAGCCCCCCTACTCTCTCCTGCTCCTCGCTTATCGTACCTGAGGCTAGCAATATTGAATCTAGCCAATTCGTCACCCAACATTTTAAGAGAATTATTAACCATAACGGGGTTGTTTCCATCTCTATCCGTAGGACCTGACCCTGCAATTATTAATACGACATGAAGATTTGTATCCATTTTAACAGATGGCAATGTCAATGTTCCATATAATGATTTGTAGCTTGTCTCTACTTTAATGTCTAAATTCGTGTATTGAGCAGTAAACCCACCCACAAAAAAACAAAACAATACAACTAATATATATTTCATTATGGCATTTCTTTTTTATAAATAGTTTGTGTAGGGAAAGCAAATTCTAATCCTTTTTCATTGAATCTAGTTAGTATCTCCAGATTCATTTCTGATTGAATAGCAAGATTATCTAGCCCAGGCTTGATGTAATAAATAAACAAAATTCCCATTGAAAAATCTCCAAAAGCATTAAATCCCAACGGTGTATCGGGTAAAATTCGATCACTAAATTTAGCAGAAATATCTTTCAAAACTTTCATTGCCAACGCCATATTTTCGGGAGTGGTATCATACGTTAGACCAAGGTTTAGAACCACTTTACGTGAAGGTTCAGAAGATACATTAATGACTTCATTGTCACTAAAAAGAGAATTAGGCATCGTTACGATCCTCCCTTCAAGTGTTCGCACACGTGTACTTCTTAGACCTACTTCTTCCACAGTCCCGTCAAAACCATGAATTTGAATTCTATCTTTAATTTTAAAAGGTTTATCCAAAAAAATCATAATCCCTCCGAAAATATTTTTTATTGCATCTTGAGCAGCTAGAGCCAATGCCAAGCCTCCTATACCTAGACCTGCAATCATTGCTCCTATATCAACATCCAAATTATCAAGAGCTAAAATAATTCCCATAATCCAAATGCCAGCACGCAATCCTTTCTGTACGATAGGCAATAATTGGTCATCAAATTCGCTTTCAGACTTATCTGTAAGTGGTACAACATAGACTTCCAACATAGCATCAACTGTTCTAGCTACCATCCAAGTAATATCCAATACAAATATAAATATCAAAAATTTATGTAGAAACAGAGCTACACCTGGATTGGGGATAGTTAAAAAATGTACAGACCATAGAACACCTGCCAATCCAATAGCAAACGCAATGGGTTCTTCTAGCATATCCACCAAAAGCTCGTCTAATTTAGATTTGGTTTTTTCTGTAAATTTTTTCAATACCTGATTTGTAAACCAAAGTAAAATTTTGGCACCGACATAGCAGAGTACGATTACACCAAGTGCTATTAACCAGTCCTTTATGGTGTTAGAAAGAAATGTAGCGTCTAAAAAATCCATATTTTAAATCTTATTTATTGAACAAAAATACAATTTATAAAGAACTCTACCTAAATCAAATAGTTTTTACTCATTTGTTACTACTCAGCAGCGAAATTAACAAATCTATCTGATAAAAAAAATGAATAACTT
>CAMZLL010000120.1 GCA_947311505.1 uncultured Cryomorphaceae bacterium | reverse complement strand
CACAAAGATACATTTATTATTAAGGTTTTTCAGTCTATTAATGATGTTTATAGAGAAAATAAGCCTATCTTCAGTAATAATTCCTTACTTTTGAAAAACTAATACTATTATATGAAGTCTATTTTATTTTTAGGATTGCTGCTTTTATCTGTAGCAACTTCTTTTGCTCACAGAGGCGAGTACCTTGCTATTTCAAGATTAGAAATAACTGAAACAGAAAACAATTTTGTGTATTCATTTTATCTTGAAAACATAAAAGAAATTTCATTAACAGGAGTTCAAGTCGAATTTTGGATTAATGAAAGCGTCATTAAAACTAAAAAATATGCGTTTATTCCCAGCGACACTAAATACATTGCAGAATCATTTAGTATATCAAAATCATTATTAAATATTGAAAAAGATTATGTAAACATTGAGATTACCAAACTCTTTGACACTCGAAAAGACTGGGGAGGATGGGATAGTCCCAATCAAACAAAACAAACAAACACCTTGTATTCTGAGTTTTTAGTTGATGCGCCTTGGCGAATGAAAAGGACAGATGCACAAGGTAATGATTTACCGCTGCCATTACATTTCTTCTATCACGATGCGCAATTAGTTACAGGGTTAACTCCTCAAATTGATCATATAGAAATTCAATTAAAAAACGCTTCAAGCCCAACTTTTGGAGGTGTATTAAAATTTAACAGCACTTCAAGTGCTGTTTTTGCATCTTATTTTGAGGCCATGTCTCCGTCAGATAGCTATCTTGATGTTCAAGGGTTTGATTTAAGCGCCTTGCATTCTTCGAGTAGTACTACCATTGATTTTGACGATGAATCTGATTTTTTCAATGATTATGAAGAGGTCGATGCAGAGTATTGGTACTTTAATTTTAACATTCCCCCTTCTAAAATGGTGGGAATGGAAGATATTATCGATGTTAAAGTCACCATAAACTATGGGAATTTTACTTTTTCAGATGACGTATTAACCATGCGCGTATTTCGTTCCAATGAAAACATCCCAAAACTTCCAAAATACTACAGAGGCGATACGCACTTGCACTCGATGTACACACAGAACGATGCCGAAATAGGGCTCCCATTGGAGGCAACTAAAATAGCAGGAAAGCACATCGGATTAGACTGGATAACAACCACAGATCACACTTCTGATTTTGATAATTATGGAGGTTCTATTGCTAACAATTGGTTACATTTGCAAAATGCTGCAGAAGCATTAAACAACCAAGACGCTTCTTTAATATATATAGCCGGACAAGAAGTAGCCCTCAACAACCACGAAGGAAAACTAGTACATATGCTAGCTTACCCAAGTAAAACAGACCCTTACGACTTTCCTTTCATGGGAGATGGAGATGGCGACATTACTTCAACCAATGTAAGTATCAACTCAGCCTTATCCTCAGTTAACGCAGCAAACGGTTTTGCATACGCAGCACATCCATTTGCTACCGCTGACGAACTACCTACTATCCCTGTAGGAGGTGGCATTTGGAATTTAGGTGATCCTGAGTTTGCAACGAATGGTTCTAGTTTTCCAGAAACTGGAGGTAACATAATCTGCAACGATCCCGCTGCTAGCTCAGATATATACCATACAAGCACAGGATATTTAATTAAGAATGGACTTAAAGGTGTTCAAGTCTGGAACTTAAAAAACAATTTGCACTCAACCGGAAACACAGATGACCCCTGGGGAATACTTAACTCTAGTGATGGCTTTAATGTGTCAGACACAGCTGCTACAAGTCATCATTTAAAGAAATTTAGACAAGGATTGGAAATAGTTAATTTTGTCAATCAAATGGGGCTGAATTTAAAAAATCAAGATACTACCTATAAAAACTGGAAACTGTATATATCTGCAGGAGCTGACGCACATGGCTCTTTTAACACAAGTAATACGGATAACTTTGGAGGCTTTAACGGAGAGAATACTGATAACGCAGTAGGAAAACTCACTACTGCTGTTTATTGTCCAAATGGAATGAAGGTAGATGGTAGCGGCATCTTAGACGCGCTTTCAAAAGGGAGAAATATATTATCTGATGGTCCACTTATGGCTTTCGGAATTAGTGCTAATGGAGCTAATGCTAGCAATGAAATTCAAATGGGAGATGATAAAATTGTGAACATTGACCAACTGGATCAATACTTCTTAAACATAGATTATGCTACTACTACAGAGTTTGGAGATGTGACATCTATCAAGTTTATAGTTGGAACTTCCACGGGAGAATACACCTATGCAATGCCCTTTAACACATTGCAAGGCGTTAATAACATTAGAAAATCGCTTACGGATGTTTTAAAATTAACTTTTCCCTCTGGTACAATTCCAGAAGATGAGTATTTCTATATAAGAGGAGAAATGCAAACTTTAGTTACTTACAATACAGCAGAGGCAGCAGCTCATCACATTGGATACGGATTGCATAGTTCATTTACCAACCCTATTTGGATTAAATTTACAGAAGTCATTCCAGAAGTAGATGAATTAACGGTAGTCGTGGCACCAAATCCATTTCAAGAAAACTTTAATCTCATTGTAAAAACTAAAAAACCTCAAGATATTACGGTTACTTTTTATGATAAAATAGGAAGGCTTATTTATAAGGAGATTCAATACGTTGATTTGAGCAAATCGATCTCATACAGCGCTACGAAACTAGGATTGGACTATGGAACATACACTATTAAAATAGCTACAGATGATGAAAGCACATCTATTCAAGTCGTACATATTTAAAAATAAACCTCTATGTGTAGCAACCTTTATAGCCTTTTAGAGTCTTAACTAAGATAAAAAAAATGAAAGCGAAATGGCTCTATATCTTTTTGATGCTGATGTTTACATCTGTCTATTCGCAAACCCTCATCATTAATGAATTTTCTAATGGACCTACTGGCAGTCAGGAATATGTTGAATTCTTAGTAGTAGATAATTCAATAGCTTATGATTGCAATAACACGACACCTCCATGCATTGATATAAGAGGATGGATTTTTGACGACAATAGCGGCTATCATGGTACTAGTGGCCAAGCAGCAGGAGCTGTTCGTTTTACCAATGACCCTATCTGGTCGTGCGTTCCTCTCGGGACTATAATATTGGTTTATAATGGGTTAGACCCTAATATTAGCCTTCCTGCTGATGATTTTTCGATGACAGATGGCAATTGTTCGCTAGTTATACCACTGAACAACCTCACCTATTTTGAATTCACTGAAACTACACCGGGCGCTGCTTCATGTAGTTATCCTACTACAGGATGGGGAACAGATCCAAGTCCAACTTGGAGCAATGTAGGAATGTCTAATGGTGGTGATTGCGCCCGAATAGTAGATCTTGCTGGATGCGAAGTATTCTCAGTTTGTTATGGTTCTTGTAATCAGAATAATATGATTTATTTTTCAGGTTCCGGATCAGATGATGTTTGGTCATTTAATGGAGGAGACCCAGCCATTCAATCTAACTGGACAGAAGGTTGTGCAGGAGATATATCAGCGTGTGGCAGCGATGACCAAACACCTGGCGCACCTAATAATACTGCAAACGCAGCTTACATAGCCCAGTTTAATAATAATTGTCAACCCATAACACCACTAACATCTTCATTAACTAACTCCTCTGTTTGTGGATGTACTAACACTGCTACAGTAACTGGAAGTGGATCTATACCTGGATATACGTATGAGTGGTATGAGGGCTCGTATGCAAATATGATAAGCACAAATGCTATGGTCACAAACCTCTGCAATGGTCTTCATATTGTGGTCACTACATCCGCTATTGGATGTCAGGATACTTTAACAGTAACTATTGGCGGGGCATCAGTTGTAAATGCAGGTACAGACGTTACTCTTTCTTTGTGTGCTAATGCTGCATCAATTAACTTGTTAGATTCCCTTGGCGGAAACCCAGATAGTGGTGGCAGCTGGATAGGCCCAAGTACATTAACCAATGGCGATCAAGGGACTTTTAGCCCAACGACAAACACAACAGGCACATATGGATATGTCGTTCTGGGATCTGGAGGCTGCCCTAATGACACAGGTTTTGTAAACATTACGGTAGGTGTAGTTCCCAATGCGGGGACAAATGGAGTGTTGAATATCTGTGAATCTAGTGTAGCAACAGACTTATTTTCCAACCTTGGAGGAAATCCTTCCGCTGGAGGCTCATGGTCGCCCACACTAACAAGCGGAACAAATATGTATGACCCTAGTCAGGATAATGCAGGGACGTACACTTACACATTGACAGGTCTAAATGGTTGCCCCAATAGCTCCGCAGATGTTGTGGTAACACAAACCCAAAACCCTATAATCACTGAATCTATAACTACTATTTCGTGCTTTGGTGCGGCTGATGGGGAGATTGATTTAACAATTAATCCACCTACAGGCACTGCTGTAAATTGGCTACTATCAAATGGTGGAACTTCCGCTACTGAAGATGTTGCAGCACTAGATGAAGGTTGGCAGTTTTATACAGTAACTACTACAAATGGTTGCATTGTCATAGACTCTCTTAATCTCACAGAGCCGCTCCCTCTTTCTGTAAACTACATTATAAATGCAGAATCATGCATAGGTGCTTGCGATGGGCAAATTAATGCCACCGCTACTAACGGCTTAGGAACAGTTTCTTATAGTTTAGATGGTGTCAATTTTGTGGCAGGTCCTTTTACAGGTGTATGCGGAGGCAACTATACTATTACAGCTCAAGACGCCAACGGATGTAGCAATGTGTCTAATATCACAGTGGCTACTTTTAATACCAATAACCAACCTATTATTACCTCAGTACCCTCTCTCTGCATCAATGACAGTCCATTGCAGTTGCAGGTAGATATTGCAGGTGGCACTTGGAGTGGATTCGGGATAACAGATCCAAATTTAGGAACTTTTTCTCCGTCACAGTCTGGAGTTGGAAATTATAATATTATATATACTTTAAATTCAGCTTGTGGCGGAGCGGATACCGTTTTGATAACAATTAATGATGTGCCTTCGGGTAGTTTCACGATTTCAGACACACTTGGATGCTCACCATTACCTGTTTCTTTTGTGAGCACAGTAAATTCTGGTACTACGTTTACTTGTGAGTGGAATTTTGGAGATGGCATAACTAATTCTAATTGCGGTACTGTTAATTATATTTACGGAGGGGTTGGATGTTTTGACCCTACCCTTCAAATTACAGATGCCAATGGGTGTGTAGCAAATTTTGCCTCTCCTTCTCAGATTTGCACACTACCATTAGCTGACGCATCATTTACGGTAACCCCAGGGTTATCTTTAAATGAGTTTTCCTCAGGCATACTAGCAGAAAACATTACACCAGGAATAAATAGCTACATGTGGACAATTGATGGAGACAACATAGGTGTACAAGACGCTGTGTCGTATAATTTTACAGACCTAGGCGAAGGAACTTACGAATTGTGCTTACACACAAACAATGTTGCGGGTTGTGAAGACTCCGCCTGTGTAGAACTTGTTTTTCAAGGTGCTTTTGCATTATATATCCCCAATACTTTTACGCCAAATGGCAGTGGCTTGAACGACACGTTTGGACCTGTTTTTTATGGAGATACACCCGAGTCGTTTTCGTTCTTAATTTTTAATAGATGGGGGCAAGTTGTCTTTGAATCTAGCGACATTTACTCATTATGGGACGGAACATTTAAATCCCTTCCTGCTCAAGAAGACGTTTATCTATGGCGTATGGAGTACAAACAATTTAACAATGTCAATATCATTCAAAAAAGAGGGCACGTAACTTTATTGAGGTAATACAATTTAAGGGCGCCTCTAAAAATAGTTTATTTTGAATGTTTTATATTCAACAATGGCTGGATTCAAGTCATAATTGTAAAACGGACTTTATTAGACAAATTTTAATAATATGAATTTTTATTAATCTATTTTCGTCCGAACATTATTTAAAACTTGTTGGCGCATTGGGCATTTTAATAGGTCTGAAAATATATGCAACTTCTTCAATTTTCATAAAAGGAACTTCTGTGCCGTCTTTTTTCTTTTTGAAAATCTCCACTGTCTCGATCAAAGTACCTTCTTCATAATTGTAATGCTGAACCAATCGCATGGTATTAAAAGGAGCAATGGCTGGTATATCAAACAATATATTCATTCGTTGTTCTCTAAACTCTTCGTCTGTAATGCCATATCCATTACCTTCTGAAGAAGTGATTTTTGCGACAATAGAATCTCCCACTTCAGAAAAAGCAACTTCGAAATACATGGTTTGATTTTGTTTTTTTCCATTTCCAGGAAAATCAG
The DNA here is from genome assembly GCA_947311505.1 of uncultured Cryomorphaceae bacterium. Lineage (GTDB taxonomy): Bacteria > Bacteroidota > Bacteroidia > Flavobacteriales_D > Parvicellaceae > Parvicella. The sequence goes on along the minus strand of CAMZLL010000120.1, from coordinate 5,384 downwards.
GATGAATGCGATGCATGGTTTTAGTTGATTTCCAAACATTGCCATATCTGCGTTGCACTACTTCAAAAGTATAATCATAATTCTCTACTCGATTATACCCCTGTTTAGACTTGCTATACTTGTAAGCCTTACTTGTACCTTGCCATATTATGGTGTATGCATCATTAATAGTAGGCATAGTTACCATAGTAGGTATTGTTGTTTTCTTTGAACAAGAAAATAAGGTAATCGCTAGCAAAACTATTAATAGATATTTCATAATTGAGATTTTAATTTAAAACAAAGCTATATTAAATTTTAGTGTATTGCAATTCTTTAAGAGTTTTACATTTTTTTGTTCACATACACCTGATTACTCCAAGACATTCTATACTTTTGACAATCAAACAAAAAAAGATGCAGCAATATCACGATTTATTAAATCATATTCTTAAAAAAGGAACACAAAAAGGAGACCGCACAGGCACAGGCACAATAAGTTGTTTTGGATATCAAATGAGATTTGATTTAAGTGAAGGTTTCCCTATGGTCACCACAAAAAAACTACACCTAAAATCCATCATACACGAATTACTTTGGTTTTTGAAAGGAGAAACAAACATCAAATATCTTCAAGAAAATGGTGTGAAAATATGGGACTCTTGGGCAGATGAAAATGGAGATTTAGGACCTGTATATGGTCATCAATGGAGAAATTGGAACAGTGAAGGCATTGATCAAATAGCACAAATAATAGATGCTGTAAAGAACAATCCCAACAGTAGAAGAATTATTGTTTCTGCGTGGAACCCGTCAGTAATGCCAAACACAAGCGTGTCATTCTCGGAAAATGTAGCCAATAACAAAGCTGCATTACCTCCTTGTCATGCCTTCTTTCAATTTTATGTAGCTGATGGTAAACTTTCATGTCAGCTCTACCAACGAAGTGCAGACACATTTTTAGGCGTTCCATTCAATATAGCATCTTATGCACTTCTCACCATGATGGTTGCTCAAGTTTGTGGCTTAGAAGCAGGTGATTTTGTGCATACATTTGGAGATGTACATTTATACAATAATCACTTGGAACAAGCAGCGCTCCAATTATCAAGAGAATTAAGACCGTTACCAAAAATGAAAATCAACCCAGATGTAAAAGATATTTTCTCGTTTAAATTTGAAGATTTTGAATTGGTAGATTATAACCCACACCCGCACATCAGAGGATTAGTCTCAGTATAAATAAGATCATTAATAAAATGAAAGTTTCAATTATAGCCGCAATGGGCAACAATCGAGAAATAGGTAAAGACAATGATTTGATTTGGCACCTTCCCAAAGACATGCGTTTCTTTACAGATAAAACTACTCCACACTACGTAATCATGGGAAGAAGAAACTACGACTCTATTCCAGCGAAATATTGCCCACTAAAAAACAGGGTTAACGTAGTTGTTACTAGACAAGATGGTTTTCATGCCAAAGATTGCATAGTCGTCAACTCTATAGAAGAAGGAATCAAACTAGCTGAATTTGAAGGCGATGACGAATGCTTTATCATTGGTGGAGGACAGATATACAAATCTGCTTTGGAAAACAATTTGGTTGACAGAATGTACCTAACTCACATCAACGAAAATTTTGAAGCTGACACTTTCTTTCCTGAATTTGCCCCCGAACAATGGTTTTGCAAAGAAATTATGAAGCATCAAAAAGATGAAAAAAACAAATATGATTTTGTAATTGATCAATACGACCTGAAAAAATAAACGTTATTTTAGTCCATTCAATAAAAGCCATGCTGAATCTCAACATGACTTTTTCTTGATTCCGATATAGTGCTTGGAAAGAAATAGACAAACCTTCCTAAAATGCCATTTTTTTGAATATGATTTATACCAATTTAACAATTAAATGACGCATTAAATGCGTCATTTAATTGTTAAATTGGTATTACTATGAACTATCTCACATCTTGCAACGAAGCAATTGCCATTAAAGCGTTCTCAATGACTGTCTTACGAAAAATTTGCGAACATTACCCCCAATTGACTCAAGAAGTTATCCCTACAATAGAATTGATTATCGGAGAAAATAATGCACCTGGTATTCAAAGTAGAGGTAGAAAAGAACTTAAACTACTTCGTAAAATAGCAGCAAAAAAAAATCCTTGAACTATTATTTAGCACAAGGATTTTGATGTAAATCGTTGTAATTCTTTATTCTTCCTCAGAACTTCCTTTTTTATCTTCTGTTTCTAATTTATCTTCAGCTTTTAAAACATCCGCTTTTAGAAGTAAGTTGTACCATTGAAACAATTTTCTAATATCTCCATCATTTACACGTTCTTCATCATAATCCGGCAATATTCCTAATAAAAATGATCGCAACTCTTTGATATCCGCTTTGTGATTCAATGCATCTTTACCGTCTAGTTTAGCAAACATTTTTTTATAAACAACGGTCAATAAAACATCTTCTTCAATAGTGTAAATACTTATATCCTCTAATGCACTAATCTTGTTAGAAGCAAATGCAGGGAATTTTCGACCAGACTCTATATCTTGAACGATCACATTATTTTTCCCCTGTCCTATTACTTTAAATAATCCTCCTTTACCGGAGATAGAAATTATTCCTTTTAAACTCATATTTCTTTCTTAATTTGTATTACCGCAAATATTCAAAAAATCTGTGAAGTAAACTATTTATTTAAAACAATTTTTTGAATATAATGCCCATCACTTGATATTATTTCTACAAAATAGACCGCATTTGGATAGCTTGATATATCTATTTCTTTTTGATAAAACACGTTTAAAAGCTTTCCATTAGCATCAATCAAATTTACCTGAGATACTTCATTGCTACTTTCTATAGAGAGCTTCCCTCTTGATGGATTTGGATAAATCGATATATTGACATCATCAGGATTTTGAATTCCAACCGAATTATACACCACTATACCGCTATCACTGACGCAACCATTCACATCTGTAACAAAAACGGTATAAACTCCGTTTTGAGAAATAGTAATAACACTATCTAGAGAAACTGTAGTCAAAGAATCGTTGTCAAACTCCCAATAATAAGTCACATATCCAGAAGTAGCAATCAAAGAATCATACGAAGTATAAATCAAAGGTGTAGCCGGATTTAGTCTCTCTATAACTTGAATATAAGCAGTGTCACTCACACAACCGAGCGAATCTGAAGCATTGACATAGTATGTCTGACTTCCATACAAGTATCTAATCGTATTTGTATCTGAGTCATTCCAAAGTAATGATTCTATATTAGTTCCCGTTATTGAATGTTCAACACTATCTCCCTCACAATGCGTCAAAGCTGCAGCGATTTGATTAATAGTAGGCAAAGTTTGTTCACGAACAATTAAATGAAGTGTATCTGAGAAACAACCGCTACTATCTATAGTATTGACATACGTAGTATCAACAATAGAAAAGACTTGTGAAGAATCTAAACTTCCGTTTTCCCATATATAATTGACGTACAGCGGATCCATAAATATTTCGGTACTATCATTTACACAATAAAATGTATTCCCTGTTGAATTTGGTATATAATTGGTCGATATAATAGCAGAAAAGCCATCTAACTTGCCATATCCCCAAGCAAAGTTTGGTAAATTAGTTCCTGTTTCAGTATCCATATATGTATTGTTGATTATGGCATTTCTAAATTCTAACTGACTAAGTGTGGGGCATTTTTCTAACATCAATGCACCAACTCCCGCCACTACGGGAGAAGCCATAGATGTACCTCCATTACTAAGGTGCATTCCTCCATAAGCGAGTAAACTGTCACTTCCATTTGAGATAACGTTTACAATACTTGAGAGTGGTGGAGAGCTCAAGGTATTGTCTCCAGAGGCACAAACTTCGGGTTTTATAAAACCTAACCTACTAGGCCCCTTAGATGATGAATGATGTAAAACACCTCTTGCAACGTCATTTTCAATCCAATTTCCGTACATGTTTACATAACCCGAATCATTAGAATAATTACCAATGGTCAATGTACTTACTAGACATTGAAACGAACTAACAATAGTTTGCAACGAGTCTGGCATGATGTATTTACTCATTTCAGAATAAATAGAAACATCGGGAATAGAGTCTATAATCTTACTTATTCCATATTTGGAAGGACTCCAGCAATCATAGATTCCAGTACCTACGGTTTCAAATCTAAAGTAATATTGATTGCTATCTGGTGCTGGCATATACACCTGAAAAAAGTATTGACCATCTCTCAATTCAGCCCAAGTTTGTGTAGTTGCTATTTGATCTCCGTTTGAATTTCTAATGGTATCATATAAAGTAACATTAAGGTTCGTAGTCACATTCTGAAAAGCTGTACGACCTCTAAAGCTATAAGAAGGTGTTACCAAGTCTGCCCCAATGGCAAATTCTAAATTGTTAAAATCCGAAGTATCTGCCCACAGCTCCCAGTAGGCAGCGCTTCCTCCAAATGCAGAATTTGGATGCACATTGAACCAAGAAAAAACCGTATCGTTGTTATTTTCAACATGTAAGTGGTACTTCCCCCAATCTCCTGAATTACCAGCAGACGCAACAAATAAGCGACCTCGTTTGGATTGCACCAAACTATCTATATACATAGCATACGGGTCCAACCCATCGTGCGACCCTAAATAGGTTCCTACACTAGCATTAATTGCACAAGGCATTTCGGCAGAATCTGCGTAGGCATAAATATATTCTACTGCATCTACCACGGTAGCCAACCAATCTGATGCATTAAAATTACTTTCAACAGAGATAATATATGAACTCGGAGCTACACCTTTGTGCGTTCCGTTTGCTAAACCATTTCCAGCTGCTGCACCTGCTACGGTAGAACCATGACCATAAATATCAGAATGTGCAGCGGCATTACCTGCGTGAATTTCGGTACTATCCCAATCTCTACCATAACCATATTGCGCTGGTGTTTCACTATTGACAGACAAGGTTTGATCCCAAAGATGCAAAACTCTTGTTTTATCGTCAGCCGTTCTAAAATCAGGATTCATAAAATCGATACCTGTATCTATAAATCCAAGTATCACCCCTTTTCCAGTGTACGCTGTATCAAGGGGATGTAAACCTTGTTGAATAGCATTGATCCTATTATTGACACGCATCGTATCGTTCATAGGCTTCCCCTTATAGGGTTCAAAATTGATCGTTACAAACCTTTTATCATTTACCAATGTTTCCAATTTATTCCCTGGTATTCTAATGTATTGCCACCCTTTAATACTACCTCTGTATATTCCTTGATGGTGTTCTACAAAAGATTTTGCATCTCATTGAGATCCTTTTACAAAAAGTCCGATACTTCTGAAAGTATCGGACTTTTTGTAAAAGGATCTCAAT
>CAMZLL010000119.1 GCA_947311505.1 uncultured Cryomorphaceae bacterium | reverse complement strand
TGTCCTTTTATTTTTAAATCTTCTTGACTAAAAGATAGGGGCAATCCATTGGCTACTTTTATTTTTTCTTAGAGATGAACACTCGCCTTCAAGTTGAGCACCCTGTAACTGAAATGATAACAGGTCTTGACCTTGTAGAAGAACAAATAAAAGTAGCCAATGGATTGCCCCTATCTTTTAGTCAAGAAGATTTAAAAATAAAAGGACATGCTATAGAAGTAAGAGTATATGCAGAAGATCCTAAAAATAACTTTTTGCCTGACATCGGAAAACTTGAAATATACAAAAGACCAAAAGGCGAAGGCATTCGAGTAGATGACGGACTAGAAGAAGGGATGGATATCCCTATTTATTACGACCCTATGATTGCAAAACTAATAGCATACGGAACAGACCGAGCAGATGCCATTCGTAAAATGACCAAAGCTATTGAAGAATATGACATTGTGGGACTTGAAACCACTCTTGGCTTTTGTAAATACGCCATTAATCACGAATCATTTGTAAGTGGTGATTTTAACACCCATTTTGTCAAAGATCATTTTACAGACACCAACGTATTAAATGTACACGACACCGCAACGCTAGAATTGGCTAGTGCAATGGCTAATTATTTCTTTCATTCTAAAGATGAAAAAATGGATCTTGCTCCAAGTTCAACCACTAGTGACTGGGAAAATAATAGGCGGTAACTAAACGATAAATATACTAAAATCGAATAACTTAGTTAAAAAGACGATTAAAACAAAAAGAATGTCAGAGAAGAGAATTCTAGAACTTACAGCAAAGCTCAACAAATGGAATCATGAATATTATGTATTGAATACCCCTACCATAAGTGATTTTGATTTTGACATGGCATTGAAAGAATTGCAAAAGCTTGAGGACGAAAACCCAGAATTTACATTACCCAGCTCTCCAACAAAACGAGTGGGGGGAGATATAACTAAAAAGTTCAATTCAGTAAAACACAAGTACCCTATGCTTTCTTTAGGCAATAGCTATTCTAGAGAAGAGATAAGTGATTTTGTAGATCGCATTCAAAAAAACATTGGAGGAGAAATAGAGTTTGTATGCGAATTAAAATATGACGGTGTAGCCATAAGTTTGACCTATGAAAACGGAAGACTATTAAGAGCTGTAACTCGTGGAGACGGAACCACAGGAGAGGAAGTAACAGCAAATGTAAAAACTATAAAAACGATACCCTTACAACTACACGGAGATTATCCACCACTATTTGAAATTAGAGGAGAAATCGTATTTCCACATAAAGCATTTAATGCGCTTAATAAAAAAAGAGAAGAAGAAGGCGAGCCGTTATTTGCCAACCCTAGAAATACGGCATCTGGAACTATTAAAATGCAAGACTCAGGCATAGTTGCATCACGAGGCTTAGACTGTTATTTATACCACATTTATGGCGAAGACTTGGGTTTTGGAGAACATGCAGAAAGCATTCAAAAAGCATCTGAATGGGGATTTAAAGTTCCTCAAGAAGCCGACAAATATATCGGAAGAGCAAAAAATATAGACGAACTAATGGCGTTTATTGATTATTGGGATATGAATAGAGAGCACCTACCTTTTGACATTGACGGCATCGTATTGAAAGTTAACAATTACCAAATCCAATCTGAACTTGGTTTTACAGCAAAGAACCCTAGATGGGCAATAGCTTATAAATTTAAAGCCGAACGAGTTACCACAAAATTGATTTCGATTGATTATCAAGTAGGCCGAACTGGTGCGATAACTCCAGTAGCAAACTTAGAGCCGGTTCAACTAGGAGGAACAACCGTAAGGCGTGCAAGCTTGCACAATGCAGATCAAATAGAAAAGTTAGACATACGTGTAAATGACGAAGTATATGTAGAAAAAGGAGGAGAGATAATACCTAAAATAGTAGGCGTAAACACAGATGTAAGATCCCCATCTTCTACCAAAACGCTCTATCCTTCAACTTGTCCAGAATGCGGCACTCCCCTATCAAGAAAAGAGGGCGAAGCTCATCACTACTGTACTAACGACACAGAATGCCCTCCTCAACTAAAAGGAAAAATAGAACATTTTATAGGTCGTAAGATGATGAATATAGATGGGCTTGGTGCAGAAACCGTAGAACAACTTTTTGATGCTGGTTTGATTAACAATATAGCAGACCTATATGATTTGAAATATGAACAAGTGATTCCACTTGAGCGTATGGCAGAAAAATCTACCAACAAACTTCTAGAAGGGATAGAAGCCTCAAAACGGGTTCCGTTTGAAAAAGTATTATTTGCTTTAGGTATAAGATACGTTGGTGAGACGGTTGCAAAGAAGCTTGCTAAACATTTTAAAAACCTAAACGCAATAAAAAATGCTAGTTTAGAGGAATTGATTAATGTTGATGAAATTGGTGATCGCATCGGAGAGAGTCTGATTGAATATTTCGCCAATGAAACCAACTTGGATATATTGAGGAGACTACAAGATGCAGGTTTACAATTTGAAATGGTGATAGATGAAAGTATTGAACTTGGATCTAGCCTTGAGGGTAAAACTATCGTAGTTAGCGGTAAGTTTGAAATGTCTAGAAACGAACTAAAAAAACTAATAGAAAATAACGGAGGTAAAAATGGATCTTCTATATCGTCCAAAACGGACTACCTTGTAAGAGGCGAAAAAATGGGGCCTGCCAAACTCAAAAAAGCAGAAGACTTAGATATTACAATGATTAGTGAGCAGGAATTATTGAAGATGATAAGCGGTTAATTTTATGTGTTATCTAACAAATTCGGTGGCAACTTTTTTTTTGTTTTAACACCAAGATCAACCACCTTCTGCACCATACCAATCAAGTTTCCTTTACCGGAGCTTAATTTATTAAATGCCGACTGATAAGCTTCATCGACTCCTCTTAATTGCTTATTTAGTTTTTCCATATCGGCAACAAATCCTACAAACTTATCGTATAGCTTGCCTGCACGTTCTGCTATCTCTTTTGCATTTTTGTTTTGATATTCGTTTTTCCAAACAGAAGAGATGGTTCGTAAAGTAGCTAATAAAGTGGACGGACTCACTATTACTATTTTTCTGTTCCAAGCAAAGTTGAACAGCTCGTTGTCTGCTTGTGTTGCGATGCTAAAAGAAGATTCAATAGGTAAAAACAACAGCACAAAATCTGGGGTTTCTAATCCAGAAGCAAACTGATAGTTCTTAGCTGCCAAGCCTGTAATATGGTTCTTTATTGATTTTAAATGTGCTTTCAATGCAAGCGCTCTCACCTCATCTGATTCAGCATTTATAAGTTGCGTATAAGCGGTTAACGATACTTTTGAATCGATAATTATGTTGCGATCATCGGGTAATCTCACGACAACGTCTGGTCGCATCATTTTAGAGTCGTCCAATTCTCTATATGTTTCTTGTGTAAAATATTCTCTTCCTTTTTCGAGTCCAGATTTTTCGAGTACTCGTTCTAAGATCACTTCCCCCCAGTTTCCTTGTGCTTTACTGTCTTGTCGCAATGCTTTAGATAGATTTTTGGTTTCTTTTTGCATTGTAAGATTCAATTGTGCCAAATGCTTAATTTGTTCTTTTAGCTCTGTGCGTTCTTTTGTATTTGTATAACTTGATTTGGCAACTTCTTCTTTGAATTCTCGAATCCGAGAGCTAAAGGGCTCTAAAATCTCTCCTAGTTTTTTATTATTCTGAGCGGTGAATCGCTCGGTTTTTTCTTCTAATATTTTGTTTGCTACAAGTTCAAATTCTTTTGAGAATCGTTCTCTAGCATCTAGTAAGTCTTTTTTTTGAGTTACAATTGCGTTTTCGAGATTCTTTTGCTTTTCTTGAAGTACTGCGGTCTTTTGATATTCTACTACTAATTTTTCTTGTAAATGATTGGTCAATTCTATTTGTTCTGTATATGCTTTTTTTAATTGCGTAATCTCACTCAGCAATGTTTCATTGATATGTTGAAATTTGAGTTTATCTTTTTCTAGATTAGCAAACTGGAGTTGTAGCTTGCTTTGTTTTAATTCGGACTCTCTTGCAGCGCTATTTTTTCCAATGAAATAACCAATAATGCCAACAATGACAAAGATAATTGCGATATATAAATTTTCCATATGCTCAAAGTTATATTCTTAGAACGTAAATTTCTTACGGTTTAGTGTAAAATTTCGCCCCAATACTAAATCAACATTGAAATGCAATAATTGTATTAGAATGGGAATCTCTGCATAAAGGATAGGAATGGCATCCTCCGATTTTTGGATCGGAGATATAATGGATAGCCTGACCCGTAGGGATATGCCCTATTGCTAATTCAAGTAAAATTGGTCAACTACTTTCTTTTCTTGTTCGATTAGAAGGGTTAAGAACCTTGTCTTACCAACTAGGTAGGCATTTCTACGATCGTTGTTATAGCTCAAAAATTTATATTTTTCTTCGTCATTTAGTGATAGAGACTTTATGATTTTTGCGTGAGAATAATACTCATTCAACTCTTCCTCGAAGGGTTTGCTAAAGAGTGTTTCAAGGTATTTTTTGACGGTCATCATCAGAATACCGTTTGGGTGCATATTCTCGTCACTGATTAATTTAATAGAGCCACAAGGGTACATTTTATCGGGAGATTTTCCTTGAAAATGGTTAAGACTAAAGTTGTGCGTACATTCAACTATTACGTCCATTTCTCCAGATTCGTATCGTTTTTCGACCTTTACAATCTTAACCAACGAACCATGTTCGCTCAGTAGAGTTTTAGTCTGATAAGGAATACCAAAAGGAGTTTTGGATTGCAAGCACTCCATTATCAATTGCAAATAACGAGGTTCGAAAATATGCAATGTAGTTCGTTCGTTAGGCAGCAAAAAGAGCCTTAACGGAAACATTCCAATATCTTCTGAGTGATCATGCATAGTAATGTCAAAGAATTATTTTAACTTTGATACCACAAAAATCAGATAAATAATGGCGCACATCTACAAGCTCAAACAATACATATTCACAACGTTTTTTGCATTACTTCTTGTAACCTCGCATGCGGGCAAGGGTAAAACCTACTATTTCACGGGGTCTTGGGACGGAAACATGGTTGAGATTTTAAATGCTCAAATGATGAATAAAAACAAGTATTGCATCAAAAAAGTGTATATCAATGGTCGAAAATTAAAAATTAATTATAAAACAAGTGTTTTGGATATCAATCCTGAAGATTTTGGTTTTAAAAAAAAATACGGAATTTTTAATTCAAATAGACACGCAAGGAGATTGCAGACCAGATTTTCATTCTGAGGGTTTTATACTTCAAAAGGACTAATACCATTTCAGCATATCAAACAATCCTATAAATTGTTTATCCAATTCTTCGATTTAATCCCTGTTCAAAAATTCGGATTAAGGTTGAAAGTTGAATATTCTCCTTTGCATTCTCTAATTTAGAGATGTAACTTTTTTTCGTTCCAGTTTTTTCGGCTAATTGTTATTGAGTCATTTTCGCTTCTTTTCGGGCTACTTTTAGCATTTCAGAAATA
>CAMZLL010000118.1 GCA_947311505.1 uncultured Cryomorphaceae bacterium | reverse complement strand
GAGAATTTCAAAGCAAATATGATGAAAAGCTGGATTTTAGATCAATGAGTTTTTTTCCAAAGCCTACTTCCCCACAAGATATAATGTTCTATTCCAGTTATGGCAAAAAAGGAGATTCAGGGTTGGACTTATATAGTATGAGAAGGTTGCCCAATGGAGATTGGGGGAATCCTCAAAAATTGCCAGCGCATATAAATACCAACACAGATGATGCCTATGGATTTTTACATTCTAGTGGTACTGTCTTCTATTTTTGTTCTAAAGGACATAATAGTATGGGAGGATATGATGTGTTTAAATGTACATTTGATTTATCTACCAATTCGTATGGCCCACCGGTAAACCTTGATTATAAAATTAATACCCCCGATGATGACGTGATGTATGTAGTAGATAGTCAAGAAGAAAATGCTTATTTTGCTTCTAGAAGAGCATCCAAAGGAGGGTTTATAGATGTATATAAAGTTAGGGTAGAATCATTTCCTATTGTAAATGTGCTATTAGCAGGTACATTTCTGAATGAAATAACACAAGGAGATCCAGCTACCATTAAAATTGAAGAAACGAAAAATGGTGAAATAATAGGTGTTTACAATCCAAATAAACAAGGAAAATATACCATTATTTTACCAAAAGGAGGTACCTACAATTTTATCATAGAAACACAAGGAAGCGAAAAAGTACACACAAGTAAAGTAGTTATACCACCTCAAAAAGTATTCAAACCCTTAAAGCAAGAAATATTATTGACCAATCAAGGCGGTACAGAAAAAGTCATTATCCGAAATTTATTTGACGAAGAAGTTGAAGGTGCTGAGGGAATTTTAGCAGCAGCACTTAAAAGATTGGCTGATCAAGATGTAAATGCCGACCAATTTGAAAAATCAGAGGGCGGTATTACGAATGAAGAAGCAGAATCAGTATTAGGCGAGGACAATAACTTTACCTTGGATGATATTGTGTCCATGACAAAGGATATCTATACCGAATCTCAGGCCAACACCGATGGATTGAAAAACGCAATGGAAGCAGCCTACTATGTGGCTGATTTAAAATCAAAACTAGCCGCTGAAAAAGCAAAAGAAGCAGAAGCAGTACTAGCAGAAGCAGAGAAATTGGACAATCCAATGGAAAAGCAGCAACAAGCAGATCTTGCAAAAAAACTAAACATTCAGGCACGTGATTATTATAAACAAGCCACAACAGCCTATAATTTGGCTAAAAATGCTAAAGCAGACTATGAAGATGCAAAACTAATATCTGACGAACACAAAGCCACATACGAATCTATAGAATCTGCAGTAGCCGAAGAAGACCATTCTAAAGCTATAGCTGAGCTAAAAATACTTCAAGATAAAATTAAAAACGCTACTACTCAAGAAACAACGGACGATTGGATAGCAATAATGGCTAAAAAATCTAAAGAAGCAAAAGATATTGCCAATAAGAAATTTGATGAAGGAAAAGAGTACAGAGATGAAACCGAAATGATGGCTTTGCGTCTTGAAGGGCTGGAAAAAGATTTAGAAAAAGCTAAGAATAAAGACAAACCCATTCTACAAATACAAATCGATGATCTCAAAGAACAAATTGAAATGGGTAAACAATTGGCGGATGAAGCATATGCAGATGCAGAAAAGCTAGACAAGATAGCTGATGCCATTGCACACGAATTACAACTTGCTAGAGATCTTGACTCAGAAATAGTGAACCTAGAAGACACGCAATTATCCGAAAAAGAAAAAAGTGATTTGGCAAATTATATCGCCAACAATAATATAGAATCGGATATAGACAATACCAATTCTAAACTTTCTAAAATAATACTGGGTTACACTGGAAATGATTTAGCAAACACAGATAACAATTCGACTGAAAGCGAAAATGCCTCTAACTCAACAGCGGAGGAAGAAGACAATGCAAGTACAGATGTAGAAAATGAATCTAATGACCAACAAACAGAAGTAACTCTTGATGAAGAACAAATAAACAACTACAGAGAAGCATTTGATTTAATAGACAAAACCGATGAGCTGGAAAATTTGAAAAACACTTACGCTGACAATCCAATAGCTTTGGCAAAAGCAGAAAATGAGCACTATGAAAATTGGTTAACTGATATAAATCAAAATATAGACAACCTTGATGCAGCCATTACTTCCAATACAGGGGAAACAAAATTGGAATTGATTCGATTGAAAACAGATTTAGAATCACAAAAAAAGAGTATTCAAACAAAAATGGAAAACAACAACATTTCCATAGCTCAAGATGAAGCAAATATAGCTATAGAGACAAACAACACTGACGATATAAACAACACAGATATTGAGAATAACGATGACTTAGCGACAGCTCATAAGGACACTTTTGAGTCCATTGATCAAACTGAAGAAATAAACAAACTTAAAAGTGAACTTGAAAACAACCCTACAGCATTAGCCAAAGCTGAAAATGAGCAATATGAAGCGTGGTTAAACGACATAAACGAAAACTTACAAAACCTTGATGCAGAAATAAACGCATCTGCAGGAGATGACAAAGGTGAATTGATAGCATTAAAAAGCCAAATAGAAAACCAAAAGAGTTTAATTGAAAATAAAATAACAGAAAATTCCAATTATATTGCTCAATCTAATTCCGAAACCATCTCAACAGAAAATACAGATGTTACTACTGGAACCGATAACACAATAGAAAACCTAGCCGACACCTATAAAGATTCTTTTGATAAATTAAATAAATCATCAGAAATTGAAAGTCTCAAAAGTAAATATACAGACCAGCCAGAAGAATTAGCAAAAGCGGAAAACGTTACTTATGAAACCTGGATAAACGACATTGATGAAAACCTTCAAACTTTAAATGCTGAAATACTTGCCCGCACAGAAGAAGATACCGAAGAACTAAAAGCGTTGAGATCGGAAATAGAAAATCAAAAATCAGCTATTCAAAATAAAATAGAAGCAAATAATAACTTAATAGCAAGAGAAAACACTACTCCTACTAACGGGTTAAATGATGATAGTTCTGAAGAATATATTGCACTATATAATGAAACTAAAGGTGAAGCTAGTACGATTGAAGATTTTGCCCCATCCTTCACTGAAACAGCTATCTATACAGATAGTGAAGCAGCTAATATACTTACCGAAACTGATGACGACAGATAGGCTTTACTCATTAAAGACCAGGAGCGTGAAGCATTACGTATGCTTTTTTTGATTTTGGTTTTCTTTTTCTCTTTAGTTTCATCTTCAAAATTCATACGTAATGCTTCACGCTCCTGGTCTTTAATGAGTAAAGCCTCTCTGTCGTCATCAGTTTCGGTAAGTATATTAGCTGCTTCACTATCTGTATAGATAGCT
>CAMZLL010000117.1 GCA_947311505.1 uncultured Cryomorphaceae bacterium | reverse complement strand
TTTATGAAATGCAATTCTGATATTACAAGATATATGCACTGACATATCTATTGCACACTTATTCACTGTTAAAAATTAATGGTACTATTATCGGGACTAAACTTTGCTTCTTTAGTAGACCGCAGCACTTGACAGTAGCAGTTAAACATCATTATAATACATTCAATTTCACTTACAATTATTTTAGGTTGATAAATTATTCAACTGTTGGTCGGAGGAGATTGAGATAGAACAACGCACATACAAGCATATAGACAGACAGACATAAAAATGTAAAATGAAATTGGTGGATAGTGAGAGGAGTTTTACAATGTAGATTCGGTATTTATTTCTAAGATGGATAAAGAAACAAATACAATAAAGGAAGATATAGACGCATTAGACGAAACCGATCTTCTTTTTATTGCCAAACCTTTTAAGAGCTTTTCGAATAAAGAATTATTTATTATTGACCAATTCATCATGCGTGGTGGTAGAACCATTTGGGCTCTTGATATGATTAATCCTCATGAGGATAGTTTATTTTTCCCCATACCCTATACCAAGAGTACACCTCAAAACCAATTTGATAATCTCGAAAAAATGCTATATCGATATGGAGCTGGAATTAAGAAAAACTTCATTACCAATTCTATTTGTGCTAGCCAAGTGAGATTTGATATTCGACAAACGTTTTATGAAGGAAAAGTAAGACCCAATCCCTACTTTATGAATTACTATTATTATTCTCAAGACATAAACGGACATATTGATTCTATACCTGTGAATCCAGTGATAAAAAAATGGTATCCTTTTGCTTGTGTCACTAAAGAAAACAGCGTATTAACTCACAATCTAGGTCGTGTAAAATTAAACTTTCCGAGTACCATCAATGAAAACTTGGGCGCACCATCTAAAAAAACAATCATCTTAGAAACAGATGCATCTTATAAGGAATTTCCAGCCATTACTAGAATCTATTATGACAAAAATAAAGTTGTTCCTAATTTTGAAAAACTTGAAGTACCGGGTCATTTCTTTGACCCAAGGTTAGGCAAAGAAAACCCTACCAATTATAAAGCGCCTCTAGCAGTATTGCTTGAGGGAACATTCAAATCTAACTTCCCATTAAACACCTTAGATGCAAAGTTTGTAGAAGGAATGAAATCCGCAGGTATCAAATACCATGGCGAACATACAGATAATGCTATGGCTATCATAGGAGATGGAGATATCATAAAAGATGAATACATCGTGGATGCCAATGGTCAAAAGTTCATCAATATTGATAAGGATTATATTTTTAGCAACGAACTTATATACGGAAATACCAAATTCATTCACAACCTAATCGACCAAATGACCGGGAACGATCACTTGATACCGCTCCGTTCCCGCATGGATATCCCCCGTTTCCTAGATCGTGATGCTATTTTCTACGATAGAGGCAAATGGCAGGCTATTAATCTAATAATTCCGAGTATTATTGTAATCTTATTTGGAGGGTTGCAATTTTTCTTTAGAAAAAGAAGAGCAACGAATTAACCATTTAAAATACAACATTAAAAAATGAAAAAAAATACAACATACATCCTTCTAACTTTAGTGATAATAGTTGGGGGATATTTTGCTTATACGCTGTATCAAGAAGATGCTCAGCTGGGTATGAGTAACGCGGGAATTAGCAATTTTAACATTAAGGATACCAGCCTAATAAATAAGATGATTATCACTGAAAAAGATAAAGGAACAATAACGCTTAACCGAAGTAATACCAACTGGTGGTACATCAATGATTCTAAGGTAAAAGCACAACCTTTTAATATAAATACACTCCTAGAAACGGCATACCAAATTCATGTCAAACAAGATGTAGGTGATTCGGCTGTAAAAACCATATTGACCAATCTACAGGTACGTCATAAAAAGGTAGAATTCTTTTTAAAAGGCGAAGATCATCCGACCAAAGTTTGGTTTATTGGAACTGGCACACAAGATCACCTAGGCACCTACATGCTATTAGAAAACTGGGATTATGCAGCTAACAAATTAGTACGTTCGCCCCTCCCTTACATTATGGAAAAGCCCGGTTTGAGAGGAACTTTAGACACTCGTTTTTTTGCAGATGAATTGCTATGGGAATACCCTGGTGTATTTAACTATGCTATCAATCAAATAAAAACAATAACGGTAAAATTTAAAGCCGATCCTAAACAAAACTACGAAGTCACCATTTTTGAAAATGGAAAAGTGGGCTTAAAAGATGGAGACTTGACACCAGTTTCAGTATTTGACTCTAATGCTGTAAAACACTACGTATCTCACTATAAAGCTATCTTTTATGAGAAATATGTAAGAGACTTGAATGAACAACAAATAGACTCTGTGGTATCATCTACTCCAGATTATATACTAACCGTAACGGATATAAATGGCAAAGTACAAGAAGCTCTTTTATGGAACATACTAAAACCAAAAGAAGAGGTAACAGATATAGAATTAGACTTAGGAACTACCTTTGATACTAACAGAGCATATTGCAGTATTAATGGTAGCAAAAAGCTAGTAACCGTTCAATTTTATAGTTGGGATGTATTATTTAAGCCCCTGAAATATCTACTACCTAAGACGAATGTTAAATTTTCGGAAAAGTAATTTCGATAATCATATTCTGAGAAGCATTTTACAAACAAGCTGATTATCCGCAGATTTTGTATTGTTCATTGAAAAATGAAAATAGAAAGCGTAGTAAAAAAACGTATGCGTGCATAACTTTCCTTAAAATAGTATGCGTGCATAACAAAAATTATATATATTCGCCTTCGTGAATATTCATTTAGATACATTGAAGCCCGAAAAAGCCATTGATTTCCACATCAGATGGGCGTGGTATGGCATATCTCGAATGTATGGAAATCAGGCTGCACACTTTGGAGGATCTATGTCTATGGGTTATGCATTGCTCAATATAGACGAAGGAGGTATTCCATCTACAAAGCTTGCTCCCAAGATGGGAATGGAGGCTCGAAGTCTGACCCGCATGATCAAAACTTTAGTAGATAACGGATTAGTGGAAAAACAACAAGATAAAGACGATAAGCGACTGGTTAGGCTATGCCTTACAAAAAAAGGATCCGAACAGCGAGAGTTAGCACGTCAATCCGTATTAAAATTCAACGAGAAGATATACAGTGAGATTCCAAAAGAAGATTTAGAAACTACGTTTGCTGTGCTTACAAAAGTGAACGAATTAATAGAAAAGAATAACATATTTTAATCATACTAAAATAAAAAAAAAATGAAAAGAAGTATCAAAAAAGTAGCAGTATTAGGTTCCGGAGTTATGGGATCTGCTATTGCTTGCCATTTTGCCAATGTGGGCTGCGATGTCTTGTTGTTAGACATTGTACCAAAAGAAGCAGAAAATTCTAAAAAGAAAAAAGAGCGTAACGCCATCGTAGATGGACATTTAAAAACCTCTATAAAATCGAAACCAGCACCGCTTTACACCAAAGCATTTGCCTCTCGTATTACTACAGGAAATATGACCGATGATATGCACAAAATATCCGAAGCAGATTGGATTATCGAGGTTGTAGTTGAACGTTTGGATATTAAAAATATCGTTTTTACTAATGTAGAAAAATACAGAACACCAGGAACTTTGATTACCTCAAATACATCTGGTATTCCTATTCACCATATGTTGGAAGGAAGAAGCGAAGATTTTCAAAAGCATTTCTTTGGAACTCACTTTTTCAACCCACCACGTTATTTAAAATTATTAGAAATTATTCCAACTCCAAAAACAGATCAAGCAGTAGTTGATTTTATGATGGATTACGGTTCTCGTATTTTAGGTAAAACTACCGTTTTATGTAAAGATACTCCGGCATTTATTGCCAATAGAGTTGGTGTTTACGCTATTCAAGATTTGTTCCATACGGTTACAGATATGGATATGACGGTAGAAGAAATAGACAAACTTACAGGTCCGGTTATGGGTCGTCCAAAGTCTGCAACTTTTCGTACTTGCGATGTAGTAGGTCTTGACACCTTGGTGCACGTTGCCAATGGAGTGAAAGACAACTGCCCTGATGACGAAAGATTAGAAGTTTTTGAAACGCCTTCTTTTGTTGCAAAAATGGTAGAGAATAATTGGTTAGGTTCAAAAACCAAACAAGGATTCTTTAAGAAAACTAAAAATGCAGAAGGAAAGAAAGAAATATTAGTTTTAGATTTGAAAACATTAGAGTACAGATCTAAAAACAAAGTAAAATTTGCAACACTTGCAGCAGCTAAATTAGAATCTGATTTAGGAAAGAGAACGAAAATTCTTTTTGCAGGAAAAGATAAAGCAGGCGAATTTTACAGAAAAGTATTTACAGGAGTTTTCCAATATGTAACCAATCGTATTCCAGAAATCTCTGATGAATTATATAAGATTGACAATGCTCTTCGTGCAGGATTTGGTTGGGAAATGGGACCTTTTGAAACTTGGGATGCAATAGGATTTGGAAAAGTCATTGCAACTATGGAAGAAATGGGAAGAAAGCCAGCTCAATTTGTGTATGATATGAAAGCAAAAGGTATTACTAAATTCTACAAAATAGAAAATGGTAATAAAATGTATTATGATATCAATGCAGGAGCTTATAAAGTTATTCCAGGGACAGAAGACATTATTTCTTTGGCAAACCTTAGAGATGCCAATACCGTTTGGAAAAACGAAGATGTAAGTATCATCGATCTTAATGACGGTATCCTTTGTGTAGAATTCCATTCTAAAATGAATACTATTGGAGGAGGAACACTTCAAGGAATCAACAAAGCCATAGATATGGCTGAGCAAGAAGACAAATACAGAGGTATAGTTATTTCCAACGAAGGCGAAAACTTCTCAGTAGGTGCCAATGTAGGAATGATCTTTATGATGGCTGTGGAGCAAGAATATGACGAATTGGATTTTGCAATTAGAGCATTCCAAAACACGATGATGCGAGTTCGTTATTCTTCTATACCTGTTATCGTTGCTCCTCACGGAATGGCATTGGGTGGAGGTTGCGAAATGTCGCTTCACGCAGATAAAGTTATTGCAAACGCAGAAACCTATACCGGTTTAGTTGAGTTTGGAGTAGGACTTATCCCTGGTGGAGGTGGAACAAAAGAGTTCGCACTTAGAAACCACGATGATTTGAAAGAAGGAGATATGCGTATCAACAACCTTAGAAATAGATTCCTTACAGTAGGACAAGCAAAAGTAGCAACTTCTGCTTATGAAGCATTCGAACTAGGATACTACAGAAAAGGAATAGATGAAGTAATCGTATCGAGAGCACATCAATTGGCTTATGCCAAAGAAGTATGTATCACAATGGCAGACAAAGGATACCAACAACCAGCAAAACGTAAAGACATAATGGTTTACGGTAATGAAGGTTTAGGAATCGTTTACGTAGGTGCACACTCAATGTGGAGTGGAAAATACATCTCCGAGCACGATAAACTTATCTCAGAAAAACTAGGATTTGTACTTTGTGGCGGAGATTTGTCCTCACCAACTTTGGTTTCAGAACAATACCTATTGGATATGGAACGAAAAGCATTCTTAGAACTGTGTACCGAGAAGAAAACATTAGAAAGACTTCAAAGTATATTGCAGACAGGGAAGATTTTACGTAACTAGTTTGAATAGATGAAAAACTGTACAATGTATTTTGTAAAAGGTACTATGTACAATGTGAAAATCACATAAGCAAATTAAATTATACAACCAACATAATACATCATACAACCAACATAATACAACCAACATAAAACAACCAACATAGTACAAAAACAAAATGAACAGATTTAAAGATTTAATAGTATGGCAAGAAGCAATCGACTTAGCAGTTGAGGTGTATCAGTTGTGCAAATCATTTCCAAAGGAAGAAAAATTTGGATTGATTTCGCAGTTACAAAGAGCATCAGTTTCTGTAAGTACTAACATCGCTGAAGGAGCAGGGAGAAATAATCCAGGAGAGTTTAATCAATTCTTAGGTATTGCTCAAGCCTCTTTAAGCGAAGTTGAATCTTTATTAATTCTTTCTTCAAAATTAAAAATCGTTACGGAAGAAGAAACGAAAATAATACAAGATAGAATTATGAAAATTCATAATATGTTATTCAAATTAAAACAGAGTATAAAGAAAAAAAGTAAGAGATATAATGAGCGTAGCGAATAAATATCACATTTAAACCTTGTACAAAATACATTGTACCTAGTACAACAAACCTTGTACATAATACATTAACAAAATGAAAACAGCATACATAGTAGCCGGATACAGAACAGCAGTGGGGAAAGCACCACGAGGAATGTTTAGATTTTCTAGACCAGATGATCTAGCGGCAGACGTAATCAAAAGATTATTAGAAGATTTTCCAAACTTGGATCACAATAGAATAGATGACGTGATAGTTGGAAACGCAACGCCAGAGGCGGAGCAAGGATTAAACATTGGTAGAATGATCTCATTGATGGGGTTAGACACCGATAAAGTACCAGGAATGACCGTGAACAGATATTGTTCATCAGGAATTCAAACCATAGCTATTGCAGCTGCACAAATCCAATCGGGAATGTCTGATTGTATCATTGCAGGTGGAGTTGAGGTAATGTCGCCAATTCCTTTTGGAGGTTGGAGAGTAGTACCAAATGCAAAGGTTGCAAAATCTAACCCAGATTGGTACTGGGGAATGGGATTGACAGCAGAAGCAGTGGCGCATAAGTATGGAATTACCCGTCAGATGCAAGATGAATTTGCTGTACAATCTCAAGCTAAAGCAATCGCAGCAATAGAAAGTGGTAGATTCAAAGATGATATCGTTCCAATTACGGTAAACGAAGTATTCCTAGATGCCAACGAAAAACGCCAAGAACGTTCGTATGTCGTAGATACAGACGAAGGACCAAGAGCTTCTACAGTAGAAGGATTGAGTAGATTACGCCCAGTATTTGAAGCAGGAGGAAGTGTAACAGCAGGTAACTCGTCTCAAACTTCAGATGGTGCAGCATTCGTAATGGTGATGTCAGAAGAAATGGTAAAAGAACTAGGTGTTACTCCAATCGCAAGAATGGTAAGTTTTGCAGTAGTAGGACTAGAACCAAGAATCATGGGAATGGGACCATTGTATGCAATTCCAGCAGCATTAAAAAAAGCAGGAATGAAATTGCAAGACTTGGAACAAATAGAATTGAATGAAGCATTTGCATCGCAGGCAGTAGCTTGTGTAAACGAATTGGGAGTAGATCCAAGTTTGGTAAATGTAAACGGAGGAGCAATAGCACTCGGGCATCCATTAGGTTGTACTGGAGCAAAACTTTCTGTACAGTTATTCAACGAAATGAAAAAGAGAGAACAAAAATACGGAGCCGTATCGATGTGTATCGGAACAGGGCAAGGTGCTTGTGGGATATATGAAATTCTATAATTGTATTATGTAAAATGTACTAAGTATAATGTTGAAAATTTAATTAGGACAAACATTATACGTAGGACATAATACATTGTACCTCATACATAGAACTTAGAAAAAAAAATATAATAAAAAGATAAAATAATGAGTGAAGTAACAGATAAAAAAGAAACATTAAAAGGTGGTGAGTACATCATCAAAGACACAGTTTACCAAGACGTTTTCACACCAGAAGACCGAGGAGAAGAAGAGAATATGATCGACCAAATGTGTAAAGACTTCTTAAATGCAGAAGTAATTCCAAATTTGGATAGAATCGACTCTATGGAAGAAGGATTAATGCCTTCATTAATGACTAAAGCAGGTGAATTAGGACTTTTAGGACTTACAGTTCCAGAAGATTTAGGAGGAATGGGAATGGATTTTAAATTCTCATTATTGGCAACAGAAGCTTTGGGAGCCGGGCATTCATTTTCTGTAGCATATAGTGCACACACAGGAATTGGAACTTTGCCAATTTTGTACTACGGTACAGAAGAGCAAAAGCAAAAATATATTCCAAAATTAGTTTCAGGAGAATGGAAAGCTTCGTACTGTCTTACTGAGCCATCTGCTGGATCAGATGCTAACAGTGGCAAAACTACTGCTAAGCTATCAGAAGATGGTAATTCTTGGATCTTGAATGGACAAAAAATGTGGATTACCAATGCAGGATTTGCAGACGTATTGACGGTTTTTGCGAAGATAGGAGATGACAAAAATCTTACAGGGTTTATAGTAGATGCTCACACAGAAGGAGTAACGATGAATGCGGAGGAGAAAAAAATGGGTATCAAAGGGTCTTCTACTCGTCAAGTGTTCTTTAATGATGTGAAAATCCCAAAAGACAATCAATTAGGAGCAAGAGAAGAAGGATTTAAAATCGCTTTGAATATTCTTAATATTGGACGTATCAAATTAGGTGCAGGAGTTCTTGGTGGTGCAAAAGGTGCAATCAACGAATCTGTAAAATACGCCAATGAAAGAGAGCAATTTACCAGAACAATTTCTAAATACGGAGCTATTCGTCATAAATTAGCAGAACAATGTATTCGTACATTTGCAACCGGTGCCGCTACATATAGAGCAGGACAGAATATTGACGATATGATTAAATCTTTGGAAGAAGGAGGATTGTCAAAAGAAGCAGCTACCCTTAAAGGAATAGAACAATACGCTATAGAGTGTGCTATCATTAAAGTGTATGGTTCAGAAGCATTAGATTACGTTGTTGATGAAGGGGTTCAGATTCATGGTGGAATGGGATTCTCAGCAGAAACGAATATAGAAAGAGGATACAGAGATTCTCGTATCAATAGAATTTTTGAAGGAACAAACGAAATCAATAGAATGTTGATTGTGAGTATGATTCTAAGAAAAGCAATGAAGGGCGAAATAGACTTAATGGGACCAGCTATGGCTGTTGGAAAAGAGTTGATGGGTATTCCAGATTTTGGAGCTCCAGACGACACATTATTTGCTGCTGAGAAAGGCTACATAAAAAACTTCAAAAAAGCAGCTTTGATGATTGCTGGGTCTGCTGCTCAGAAAGTAGGCGATAAAATGGCAAAAGAACAAGAAATCGTAATGAACATTTCTGATATTATGATTTGGATTTATGTTGCGGAATCTACACAATTAAGAGTAGAAAAGATGGTAGCGACTAAAGGTGTTGATGCTTGTACTGAAGAATTAGATATAATGCGAGTATTGATTTACGATATAGCAGATATGATTAACAAAGCAGGAAAAGATTGTCTTAACTCATTTGTTGAAGGAGACGAACTAAGAATGATGATGATGGGATTGAAACGATTCACAAAACATCAACCGCTTAACATCAAAGATGCAAGACAAAGAATTGCTTTGAGATTGATTGATAAAGGAGAGTATTGTTACTAATCTTTTAATCGTAATTCGATGAACGCTACTCGTTTGTCGTAAGTTAATTATAGAATATAAGTCCATTTCACCTACTGTGGAATGGACTTTTTTTATGAAGAAGTCTTATTCGAATAAATTTCTTCGTTATACCAGCAAACTCTGAATCCGTACGTATCCGTACGACTAACTACATATTGAAATAGTCAAAAAAACATCTGAAT